>CAUYXQ010000111.1:0-5354 GCA_963577015.1 Candidatus Thalassarchaeaceae archaeon | reverse complement strand
CACCGGCCGAGAGATTGACACTCATATTGACATTGCCAATCCATTGGTCTTGCTCGGTGTGTGAGACCGTTAATGAGGTGCTATTCAGGTTTACCTCCAAGACTCCCTCCTCGGAATGGAGGGTTGCATCTGTGAAAGTTATCGTCTGACCATCAGGGTCATTCGCCAATGAGTTCGCTTGCAAAGTACCACTGCTACGCTGGGGGAAAATCAAATCGGGTGTTGGTAAAATCAGAGTCATGGGGGAGCCTATGCGTTGTAATTCCATTTCAGCCCAATCGGAAAATGAGTTATCGTGGATTCTGATTATCGCGCTATGAAAACCGGGGGATATTCCAGAGCCGTTAATCGTGCAGGTCGCCACACCTGCAACAAGTATCCCAATACCATTACTTCCATCGGCTTCACAAGAGACATTTGCTGCGGTCATTACGCCTTGACGCGAGGTCACATCTACTGAAATCGTAGTATTATTAGCGATTCCAACTATGGATGAAGAGAGGTTTACATCACTCAGAGCAAATAGACGAGAACGTGACAGATCCTCATCGATATAGGCATCACTCGCCACCGGCGAATTGCTACTTTCGCGATTGAATGCGGGCTTGAAAGCACTATCTATTCCACGTAGAGTAAGGTTGAGATATGGTTTGATATAACGTAAAGCATGTGCTCTTTGTTCACTCTCGCTCATATCTGGGTCGCTAGTATCGGTAAAGTCCTCTAGGAAACCTGTACTCTCCTGATACTGTAGGTGATTTGCACCAAGGGGGTGTATCAATTGCCAGGCACCCGGCCAATCGGCAAGGAAGGGGACGGCATTTTCATCAGCAGGTGCGATTTCATCGACGGTGCCGGTGATGAATAAGGCGATTGAAGGGCGTGCGAGTATTCGTGATGAATCATGACTTTCACCATTCGAATCAAGACCTAAACCGAAAAGAGCACGCGGGGGATTGGACTCACTTGTATTCCAATCGTGAAGTGCTTGGGCCGCACTCGTCGCACCGCTACCATGCCCGGCAACCCCCCAGTGGAACATCGCCATCTGCCCGGTCATATTGCTGATTGGGCCACCATTACTATTCCAATCGATTAATTCATCACGTATTGCAGCGATTGCCGAAACCAGATCATCTTCACCACTTTGAGTCACAAAATTGTCATCTATTATCAAGGTGATAATTCCGCTCTGAGCTAAATCATCCTGCAACCACACATATTGATCGCGCTCTTCACCTGAATCGGTAAAGAAAATTATCAACGGGAAAGTTCCCTCTTCACTCATCGGTTGAGACTCGCCCGGAGCATTGGCTGGATAAACCATTCGTGAAGGCACTACACGAGTATCTGAAACCCAGATTTGCACATCGTCCCAACCCGCTTCAAATTCCTTCCATGGAGCATAGACTGGGAAGTTCTGGTCCTCGGCTATCACCGCCAGTGGACTGACAAAAAGAATGGCAAGAGCGAGTATTGCAAAGCGCATAATGACCTTCCTCAAGCGTCTAGGTGAGCCTCGGCATATACAAGTCTAGTCATTAGAAGTTCCAATGAAGGCAGATATGGAGTGCATTCGGGTGACCACAGTTTAGCCCAAGACTGTAGGTGTTGGGCGCAGAGTAACCAGCGGCCATCGGCGATTTTACTCAAATGCTCGATGCGAGAATCGACATCACCGCTCATCGGGCGATAGGTGACTTTGAATCCCCTATCCGAATTCTCCTGTGGTTCAAGGTCGAGATCGACGACGAAAGTTGGCTTTCCTTTGACCAGATTCCACGGGCCCTCTTTGTCAAGCGGTCGCCTACACGGTAATTGCACGACCTTACCACCATTGGTAGACCAGGTTTCGGCAAAGGAACGCGCTGTGCTGCCGCCACCGGATAATCCAAGAATATCCTTGGTAGGGGAATAGCCAAATGCTTGGGCGACAACCAAGAAACCAAGACCATCGGTTGTCGCCGCCCACCAATTCAAGCCATCCCAACGTAGAGAATTGACACTGCTAATCTCCATCGAATTATCATGAGTTTTGACCGCTGCCTTGCTCAATTGATGCTTTAGAGGAGTGGTTAATGAAAGCCAGACGTCCTCGGTTCCTTTGGGCATTATCTCGGATAAAGCGGTTGGCGATTGGCACTCTGGTAAACGAGGGTCAGCCTCTTCGATAGCCATTGCTGCGATAACTGCTCTCTCGAGAAGGGTATTTGCTCTAAATTTACCAAGGGGTGAACCGACCAGTTGCCAATCGGGGGTATTTGGTAAGATACCAGCGTAGCCCCAAGCCAACGCGTTCTCGATAACTGCGGCAGGGATTACTGTGACCGAGCGAGAATCGGGACACGCTTCACCTCCACTGCCGCCAAGACTCTCGTGAACCAATGCGAATATCAAAGGCGAGAGGGAATGGGTAATCGGTTCGCCAGCAACTGCGTAACGAACGTTGACCATGGTAATCGCAAGTAGCAATAATACTTCAATCAGACTCATTTTCATCTGGTGTATATAGGGCAATGTTCATGCTAGCCAACGTTTAGGAGAGAGTGAAGCACATGTCAGATAAAGGTCACGAGGGCTCGGCTTTCATGTTTATGTTGGGTATTACTCAGGTCTTTTTGTCGATTAGCATGTGGGAGCAATTCAGTGAATCTTTGCAAACCATTCTCGGCACCACCGGTGCTGCATTCGTCTTCCTTGCCGTGTTCTTCTTCATTCAAGAAAAACGTATTAATAAGTGGAAAATGAATCACGGTTATGACAATAAAGACCCAGTTAAGTACATCCGCGACCGTCATGGAAATATCATCGGTATCGCAGAGGAAAGCAAATTCGGCAATCTAAAAATGATGGTGATTTGGGCGGCTACTCTATTCGTTGGTGTTCCACTAATCCTCTAGGTGATGATCTGACAAAAAATTCACTCGACCGAATGATCGAGGAAATCGAAATGCGCGATGAGGTCTCCGGGGGATTAGCATTCGCATTATCGCGTATCTTCGTCCCTGTTGCACTTGTGATTCTGGCAATGCTACTCTGGTCTCTCAACTTATCAAACATGGTTATCGCCATTTTACTAGGAATCTCGCTTGGACCTCTGGTCGGCCTCCATAGGCTTTATTTCCACTTGCAACTCCTCAAGTTACAGGAAGAGGGCAAGCAGCCCTCTAAAAGGATGTGAAAAAATGTCGGTATTGGAATGGGTTTTTGTTAATGTATTTGGAATGGCAGGAATGCCAAGTGGTTTAGAATTGGTCTTTGGTTTCTGTGCATTGATTGGCTCAGTGCTATTTTTGCTCTATTTCGCATTGGTATTAATCGGTGGTGTATTTGAAGGAGTGGTCGAAGGGATTTTTGATATCGATATCGACATGGGCAGTGATTTTTCATTCAAAGCCATCACCTTCCAAGGTGTTGTTTCATTTGTCATGATGTTTGGTCTGGTTGGCCTAGCGGTTCTCGATGCTGATAAATCAGATACCTATGCCATATTTGGCGGCACGATTGCCGGGGTTGGTTCAATGTTCGTCATCAACAAATTATTCCATATGTTCTACAGTTTAGAATCGGATGGAACCGTTCAGCACAGTCTTTCTATCGGCGCCAAGGGAACGGTTTACACCCGTATCAAACCCGATAGCCCCGGTGAGGTTCAAGTCACCTATCAACGGGCACTTCGCACAGAAAACGCGGTTGCTGAGGATGAAAATACCGAGTTGAAAACCGGAACTATGATCGAAGTTGTCGATGTAATCGGCACTACTTTAGTGGTCAGGAAAATAGACCGAAGTCTCTCGACAGAAGAAGAATGAACGCAATTGTAGTTTCACTATTTGTTGGGTGAATTCTAAATGTAAGGGCACTGTGTGCTGAGCGGTTACGATGGCTCTTGATTTTGGTTCTATTGCGATTCTCGGCTTTGTATTACTAGTGATTGGATTTGTGTGGATATTCTCCACACGCTATAAGAAATGTCCATCCGACCAAATAATGGTAGTTTATGGAAAGGTTGGCAAAGGGCGAGCGAGCCTTTGTTTACACGGTGGTGCTAAATTCATCATACCTTTGATTCAAGCCAATGAATTCATTTCTTTGCGCCCAATGTCTCTAAATATCAACCTACAGAATGCACTTTCAAATCAGAATATCCGTATCAACGTACCGAGCACATTTACTATCGGTGTATCAATTGACCCATCGATCATGTCCAATGCTGCTGAGCGTTTGCTGGGATTGGAGAGAAATGAAATTGAAGAGATGGCTAGTGAGATTATCTTCGGACAACTACGTCTCTCTGTCGCTACCCTTACAATTGAGGATATCAATCAAGACCGTGAAGCCTTCCTCGAATTAATTCGAACCAACGTTAGCCCCGAATTGAATAAGGTTGGACTATACCTAATCAACGTCAACATCACCGACATTACCGATGAAGCAGATTACATTGTCAGCCTTGGTAAGAAAGAGGCGAGTAAGGCCATCAACCAAGCGATGATCGACGTGGCTGATGCCGAGCGTGATGGTCAGGTAGGAAAGTCTGATGCAGACCGTGCAAGAGAGGTTCAAGTCGCTGAAAATATGGCCGAGTCCGACAAAGGACAGAAGACCGCTGAGGCTCAACGCCGTATCTATGTCGAAGGTCAAGAGGCCGAAGCGGTTCAAGGTGAAAATATCAGCCGGGCAAGCATCGCCATGTACAATGCTGAATTAGCCGAAAAGGAAGCCGAGGCTTTCCAAATAGCCGAGGTTGCCAAGAGGACGGCCCAAGCTGAAATTGAGCGTGCGCAATATACCATGGAAGGAGAAAGACTCCGTGCTGATGAAATCGCCCGCGAAGAAATTGCAAAGCAGCAAGTTGAGATCGCTGCTGAAGCCGAGGCTGAACGCCAAAGGCGCATCGCCAGTGGTGAAGCAGATGCGATTCTCGCACGCTACAATGCAGAAGCAAAAGGAATTCAGGCGGTTCTCGAGGCTAAAGCCAGCGGTTATACCAAACTTATTGGAAGCACAGGTGGCGATGCAGGTGCAGTAGCTACTTTGCTGATGGTCGAAAAGATAGAGGATATCGTCGCCAAACAAGTCGAAGCGATTGCCAATATCAAAATCGATAAAATCACCGTCTGGGATTCTGCCGGCGGCTCTGGCGAAGGCTCGAGCACAGCCAATTTCGTCTCTAGTTTGATACACAGTCTACCACCTGTGCACGAGGTAGCTAAGATGGCTGGTGTCGATTTGCCTGATTATCTCGGCAAAGTATCAGATGATTGAGAACCCGCTTGTTCTACCCCCTTACGGACTGAGCATTCAAGAACCCTCTCGCCTCCGTAGGAGGCTATATGCAGAGCGATTTAGAA
>CAUYXQ010000110.1:0-5367 GCA_963577015.1 Candidatus Thalassarchaeaceae archaeon | reverse complement strand
CTGGATTGCCCGTGGTTCGCGTACTAGAGACTGGGTAAGCAATCATCTTTCCATGATTCCAGATAAGAAATCATATCGTGTCAGAGATGCCGTTAGTCGTAGAAATCTCGGTTCTGTCGATGAAGCATTCGTCCTGTCCTTGAGTGATGGTGGCGAAGAGGAAGATGGTCGCTCAAGACGCTTCGTAATGGCCGGGCGCACCTGGATGGTAATCGATGCTGACCCAGAACAAAGTGAATTGCTAGTAGCGCCGGTTTCCGATGTTGGACATGCTCCACACTGGCTGGGAGAATTACCGCCAACCCCTGCATCTATCGCCCGCGAAATCGGCCAACTACGGCGAACAATCGCAGAAGACCTCGGTTGGAATGACACTCAGATAAATCCCGCAACCCCCAATCCTTTCAACCAAACGACCGAATTTACAGATCATCCACTCGATGGTGAAAGTCGTGGATTGCTTGCAGAAATAATCTCATCACATCTTGAGGCTACTGGAACCATCCCCTCTGACAAACTCATCACTATCGAAGATAGGGAAAATACCCTAATCATCAACTGTTGCCAAGGTTCTCGTATCAATGAAGCACTTGGCCATTTCCTTCTGGCGATGTCGAGCACTAGAACGGGAAAGTGGGGACGATTAATCACCGAGCCAACCCGCATTTCCTTGCAGGTAAAAGATGTGACTCCAGCCCAAATTATCGACTGGTTGAGCAACACCCCCCCCGAAGCATTGGAAGGTGTTCTTTCGGTTACCCTACCCAACTCAAGAGAGGTTAGATGGAGATTTGCACAAGTTGCTAAAACCTTCGGGATTCTAAGACATGGTGTTGACCCTCGCCGTATCAATCTACAGTCCCTACTGAAGAAATACCGCGGTACAGTGGTGATGGAAGAGGTTCTTTCCAAACTCTTTCATGAGCGCATGGACACCATAGGTGCTGCTGAGGTTCTACAAGCGATTCGCAGTGGACACATTGTAATCGAAGTCACAGCGCCAGGTCCTCTTGGACTATCATCGCGCCACGAACGTGACCTGCTGCTTCCCAATTGGGATGATAATCAGGTAAGAGAGCGACTCAAGCACCGATTACTAAACGAAAGAGCGGTTACCTGCTGTCTAAAGTGTCATTCTACCCGAAGGTTTCGAGTCGCTAGATATGGAGAGATTGACGATGTTGGAAAGTGCCTACGCTGTGGGGGTCGAATGCTTGCCTGTGCCAGAGAGGGTATGGAGAAAATGTTGCTTACATGGGTAAAAAGCGATGATGTAAAAGATAGAAATCGCATGCAAAAAAATGCTCAAGCCGTTGCCAATCGCAAGCATGAAGCGGTCATCGCTCTAATGGGCAGGGGGATTGGTGAAGCGACCTGTCAAAGAATAATGCGGAGAGTTCAACGCGGCAATATGGATGGTCTGCTAGAGGCAATACACCTCAGTGAACTTGAATATGCCAGAACCAGAAGGTTTTGGGCATAACCAATTTGCTTTATTGTGAGATAATCCCTTTGTTGAAATGTCGTCAATGTCATCAAGGGGCTCGAAGTGAGACTTCTGGTAAATCTTTCAAATGTTCAATAAGTATAGATTCCGCTTGGTCGATATCGCTGGTGAAGATCATCAATTCAAGATCTTGAGAAGATATCATTCCAGTTTGGACCAACATCTCCCAATCGATTAGTCGTTCCCAGAATTCTTCATTCCAAAGAATGATAGGTAGATTCTTGGAGATTTTCTTGGTTTGAATCAGAGTTAATATTTCAAATAACTCGTCGAGAGTCCCAAATCCCCCCGGAAAAACGATAATCGCCTTGGCTGGATAGATAAACCAGAATTTCCTCATGGCGAAATACTTGAACTGCAGATCAAGCCCCTCACTAATCCATTGATTAAGTCCGGGCTCAGAAGGCAATTCGATACCCAAACCAACATTGGCAGCTTTGGCATTGTGAGCTCCGAGATTAGCGGCTTCCATTATCCCGGGTCCTCCGCCCGAACAGATATGGAATCTCTGAGTGCCGTCCGGTCGGGCTCCACCTCCTTGTTCACGAGGTGTGATAGCCCACTCGCTCAACCTTCTTGATAACTCGATTGCCGCACGGGTATCATCAGCATCGAGTTCGGTTCTGGCCGAACCGAAGAAAACGATGGTATCGGTGATGCCTTTATTGATCAATTTGCTTTGAGGTCCGAGGAATTCAGCCAGCATTCTGATACCTCTAGCATCTCTACTCGTCATCCATTCATGTTCATTCCAAGGTGGCTCGGGGTGTCTTATATCTTCATTCATAACCCAAGGTAAGATATTACTTGATATTAAAACGTGTTCAAAAAATGGTCATTCAAGATTCTATGCTTTAATTTGAATAATGAGGTCTTAGGATAAACTGATAAATGCACACCGTCAGGTGGGTCCATGGGTTTCTTTGATACCATCAGCCGTGGCTGGAAAATGAGTAAACTGAGTATGGCCGTCGTACGTAAAGATGGAGAATTGATGGTCTACATGTTATTGTGTGGAGTGCTCAGTATCGGTGCTATGGCTGCGATGAGTATACCGCAATATCTTGAACAATCTTGGACTCAAACCTCTGATGGCGCTATGTCTCCTGCTTACATGGCCTTCGTATTTGCCGGATATATGAGCATCAGCATCATTGTCACCTTCTGGAATAGTGCAATAATCGCTAATTCTCACATACGATTAACTGGTGGCGATCCATCTTTTGGTGATGGTTTCTCCGCAGCAGCTAAGCGTATTCATATCATCATCATTTGGGGAATCATCGCAGGAACAGTTGGTCTATTGCTGAAGATCCTCTCCAATGCTGGAAAAGGTAGCGACAACGGTGGGGCTCAAATATTTGTAATGATAATACAAATAATTGGAGCGACCATTTGGTGGATGCTTACCTTCTTCATGATCCCACATATGATTATCGAGGGCAAGAGTGTACGTGAAAGCATGAAGTCAAGCAGACAGATGTTCTCGAAAACCTGGGGAGAGAATATCAGTTCAGGCTTAGGAATCGGTATCATTACATTCTTATTCGGCGCAATCATCGCCGTAGTTACCTTCGGTCTAATAGCAGTTATCGGCCCAATAGGCCTAATATTCGGTGGATTGGCAATGGCTGTGTTAATCATGTGGAGCAGTGCTGCAGAACAAGTAGCTGTAACTGCATTATACATCTATTCAAAAACCGGGACAATGCCACAACTATACCAAGATATGGGAGTTGCTGAATACACATTCCCTACCACTACAAGAGCCTGATTTACTGGAATAAGGTCTAACTTGTCAAGCGCCTTAAGTCAACTGGGAATTTCGTCGGACCAATTAGCCATTTCATTGATGGTTCTTGTCACTGCAACGACATCTCCATCCTCCCACCAATCAACGGCGATGAAAGTAGGACGATTGTTTTGAAATTGCCAGCAATCTAATGCGCGATTAAGTAAAAAATCGTAGTCGTTAGTCTCTGCTGCTCTATTTGGATCGGATAAGCCGACTGAATTAGCTAGCCAATTATTGAGATGCCAAACCGGTTGTTCACCATCGCCTCGTAATACCTCACAAGTCATTTCATCGGTATTGTCCTCTGAATAATCTGTAGTCCAACTGTGGACGAGAAAATCGTGAATCCCGGGATACCCTTCAGCATCTCCTTGTTCCCAAAACACCACTAAACGGGTTTCATTTTGAATCAATTCAATTAAAGTCGGCCATCTTTCATCTAGTGTATGAGTATACATCCAAGAACTGAGATTGCTTTGGTTTAGAACATAGAATACATGTTCTGCCGATACGTGCGATTCGATTAACAGAGTTACCACGTCTCGAGGAGAATCATCCATATTTGACCTTAGGGCGGAAAGCCATTCGATTGCATCGACTTCGCCATAGATACAGGGGCTGTAACCATCGCCAGAACTACCGTGACAAAGCCTAACATCCTCAGCCTCGCTCGATGATGTCGTAGCATAATGGGTATCTATCATGAAGGCTCTCATTCCCGCTTGCCATTGTGCATCTAGTCCAGTTGCATGATTACTAGCAGGATAGAAAATGCCATCCTCATGGGTTGCATGAGAATTATGAGTCTCTGGGAAGGTGACGTCATCGTAAGTTCTGTGGCATAGATATACAAAGCCATTACAGCCTTCAGTCTCAGGAATGAAAGGATCGATTTTGATATCTTCTGCAATCGGTGAGGTGCAACCAGAAAGGGTGAACAGCGCCGCACAGAAAATGACAAGAATCCGTTGCATACGCTTGCTCATTTGATTCACAGCAATGAAATAACCGGTTATCGCGGGTCCTTTGGTCCTTCTGTGCGTTGTAATTCAACACCGTGATTCTCTAGATATGACACACCGTTCTCACCGGAAAATCCTCCATCGACGATTATTACACGATTGATACCTGCGTGATGAACAAGTTTAGCACACATCATACATGGCTCTCCTGTTACCAACAACCATGCACCGTTGGTTGAAACACCATTGGCTGCAGCATTGCAGATAAGATTCATCTCAGCATGATGGCAGCCAATCTCGACTCTGGTGCCGCTGACAACCTGCTGTGTATCTCTCAGGCAGACATCTCCGCCACAAAGTTCACCGCCGCCTCTCGGCCCGCCATTATAGCCATCCATGAGTACCACATTACGCACAGGGTCGACCAGTAATGCCCCGAACTTTCGCCGAGGACAGTTGCTAGCCTTGGATAATGCAAGGCACTGTTCAATCCGTATCGCCAAATGTTTGGCCTTCATCGTCTTGGGCAGCAAGGTCTAGGTCAAGATGATTGTGACAACAGATCGAGGTCGTCATCGCTGTCCTTACCCAAGTGTTGTAGAATATTTCCGCAGAGATAAAGCGAACCGATTACAAGAATCAAGTCGCAATCTTCACCCTTGGCAATTTCGATTGCCTCAGCGGGATCTCTAATCCATTCTCCTTGTAATGGAAATTCACTCAATGGCGGATATCTTCCCCCTTTAGGTTCGGTAAATATTACTCGATGTGGGTGATATTGCTCGATTAGTGTGGCAATTGGCTTAAGGAAATTCTCAAGGTCGTTCTGCGGTGAACTACCGAAAATCAAAAGCCATTTTTCCGGTAATTCTGTGATGATTTGTGGCATGACTTTGGCAATACCACTTGGATTGTGTGCAGCATCGAGTAAGATTGTGGGATTACCAGTAATCTTTTGCATTCGAGCCGGCCAGTTTACCGGCCCCTCTTTCCATGGTAATTTCAATTCGATTAACAATTCCCGCGCTAATGCTTTTGCTTCGTCATGTATGTTTCCATCTACAGTGATGAAGCGGGCATGGGGTGCAATTTCTAGGATCGCA
>CAUYXQ010000109.1:0-5379 GCA_963577015.1 Candidatus Thalassarchaeaceae archaeon | reverse complement strand
TGCACGCGCGGCACAACCCCTACCGATTGCCGACGTAGCATGGAAACTCGGCATTGCTGCCGATGAGATTCAAAGCCTAGGGAAATCCAAGGCCAAGATTACTTGGCCTGCACTCAAAGCTCGATTGGACAGACCACAGGGCTCACTTATTCTGGTCACCAGTGTCAACCCAACCCCATTTGGAGAAGGGAAAACCGTTACCACAATCGGTCTAACCCAAGCGCTAAATCGCATCGGTAAACGCGCTACATGTGTAATTCGAGAACCTTCTATGGGCCCAGTCTTTGGCATCAAAGGTGGAGCAGCAGGAGGAGGTAACTCACAAGTTATACCGATGGAGGATATCAATCTCCATTTCACCGGAGACCTTCACGCTATCACCAGTGCACACAACTTACTCTCAGCCCTGATAGATAACCATCTAAAACACGGCAATGACAAGGGGATCGACCCCACTAGAATCATCTGGCCAAGGGTGATGGACCACAATGATAGGTCGCTGCGTAACCTGGCGATTGGCCTTGGTGGTCAAGTCAACGGCATGGTGCGAGAAGATAGATTCGACATCACCGCAGCTAGCGAGGTGATGGCGATTCTGGTGCTAGCCAAGGATTATGCTGATCTTCGTTATCGACTCGGTGAGATAGTCATCGGCCAGCGGTTGGCCGATGGCAGTCCAGTAAAAGCTGAGCATATCGGCGCTGCAGGTGCCATGGCCCTGCTCCTGCGCGATGCTTTCTTGCCTAATCTAGTTCAAACCATCGAAGGTGACCCAGCCTTCATTCACGGCGGTCCCTTCGCCAATATCGCCCATGGAAATTCCTCGATAATCGGCGACCGCCTTGCACTTGGTGCAGCTGATTACGTGGTGACTGAAGCCGGCTTCGGCTCAGACATGGGCGCAGAGAAATTCATGCATATCAAGGCCGCAATCTCGGGCAAAGCCCCGGATTGCGTGGTGATGAATGTCACCATTCGCTCGATGAAATTACACGGTGGTGCCTTTGGTCAACGCGGAGGATATCGCCCAACCAAAGAGGAGTTGGACAAAGAGAATGTCGAGGCGGTAATCAAAGGGGCAAAATCCAATCTCGACCGTCATATACGCAATATGAAATCATTCGGCATGCCAGTGGTAGTGTCAATAAATAAATTTGCAGCCGATACCAGTGCTGAAATCGAGGCATTAGCCGGTTGCGCTGGTGAATCCGGTGCCGACGAGGTCTGTGTGAGTGAGGTTCACGCCAATGGCGGTGCTGGTGGGGAGAAGTTAGCTAACTCGGTGGTCTCTGCCTGTCATGACCATATCGCCAATGGACGACCTTTCAATCCGCTTTTCACCCCCGATGCCTCCTTGGAGGAAAAGGCCCTCAAAATCTCCACTCGCATCTACCACGCCGATGGCATCAATATCAGAGCAAAAGCCAGCCGTCAACTAGAGCAATTCAAATCTTGGGGCTATGGTAATCTGGCCATATGTATGGCAAAAACCCAGTATAGTTTTTCTCACGATGCTGGGATGTTAGGAGCGCCAACCGGTTTTGAAATTCCAATCAGAGAGTTCAGACTCTGTGCAGGAGCTGGATTCATCGTTGCGATTCTCGGCGAGATGATGACCATGCCTGGTCTACCCAAAGCCCCTGCAGCAGAAAACATGGATATGGATGAAGATGGCAATTTAATCGGCGTATTTGGGTGAATAAATGCGCATTGTCAAGCGTGAACACGGTCTTCTCAGGCTAAGTATCGAATGCCAAGACGATCTCTGGCACCTAGCCCACCTGTGTACAAAGGGACGCTCTCTAGCCATGCTTGGTAGCCGCCGTGACCAAAGTACCGGTAGCCAAGAAGGTGAGCGAGCTAAGGCTGCAGAGCGCAAAACAATCTGGATAAAATTAGCGATTGAAAGTTATGAGTTCCACTCATTTAGTGATGATTTACGTGTTCACGGCACAATCGAAGAAGCCGCATTCGACAAGGGTTCACATCATACCCATCTTATCGAGATTCGTGATGAGATTGAAATCTATTGTAATGCTGGCTTCCCAAAGGTCGACCTTGACTTGATAAACAACGCTGTCAAGGCAGCCGGTCGGGCAAAAGTCGTCATTCTAGTGGTGGAGAACGATGAGGTAATCCTATTCGAAATAACTGCACGCGGGATGCGGGAAGTTACAACGTGGACCATGCGCGGTGGAGGTAAATATCAAGGTGGAAAAATCAGCGAAACCGTGGCTGTAGCGTTTTTCAACAAAGTAAGGGATGATTTCCAAGAGTTGCTAGACCAAGAGGTACCGGTAGTGGTTGCAGGACCTGGAATGGCCCGTGAGAGATTACAACCGATGTTACATTCGACAGTGACAACATTAGCCCCAACTTCAATCGGCGGTAGAGCCGCAGCGAACGAGGTGATCCGCGATGGACTAGCCGGTGGGCTACTCGCCGACCATGCACTGGTGAGAGAAACCGAATTGCTGGAGGAAGCCTGGCGTTTAATCGCCACCGATGGTGCGGTTGCTTATGGCAAAGAAATGCTCAGTCAAGCACTGGAAGAGGGAGCGGTCGAGACATTACTTATTTCGGCTGACCTGCTCAGAGACGATCAATTCTGGGGAGACTATGCCAAGAAACTCGAAGTGATAGGAGGCAAATTGATTCAATGCTCAACCGACCATGATGCTGGCCTACAATTGCTCGGTATGGGAGGGGCAATAGCACTGCTCCGTTTTAGGATGTGAGAAGGTGAATATTGCATGGTTTGGAGACTTAGGTGTGGATTTACGAGAGGAAATGAAGGGTCTGCGCTGGTTATTACTCAGGGCGGAGGATTTGTCAAATGCAACTGCTGCGTGGATGTTTGCTGAATTAGATGGAGTGTTTATCGCGCTAGATCATCGTGGTTCAAAATTTGAATCAGGAATCCATAATCGGGCGATTCACCTGCTATTACTCGATGAGATGGAATCACATATAGGGATTACAAAAATTGTTTGCAGTGGAGAATTAGAGGATTACCTTTGGTAATAATTGGCTTTTTCGCACTTGACGAAGCTTTGATGAACCCTTCGTATCTCTTATCTGACTGATGTTGGAAGCGATGGGCCTGGAGGGAATCGAACCCTCGATCAACGCCGTGTAAGGGCGGTGTCATAACCGCTAGACCACAGGCCCAACCCGTGGACTGTGCACCTCCTCTTCAATATGGCGTCAACCTCAAGACCCTGTGGCCTTACGCATAGACTGAATGGATGAGGAAGCCCAAGCCATTGCAGCCCGTCTAGTTCGCCGGCTCAAGGAGTACGGCGCCGTATTAACGGTTGCAGAATCATGCACTGGTGGCCTTCTTGCAAGCACTTTTACCGATATAGCGGGTGCTAGCCAATGGTTCACACAAAGTTGGGTAACCTATTCCAATGAATCAAAAACCAGGGAATTGGAAGTCGAAGCTGATTTACTGTCCGAAAAGGGGGCAGTCAATGCAACCGTTGCTATTCAAATGGCTGAAGGAGCGCGCAAGCGCTCCGGTGCTGACTTCTCTATCTCGATAACCGGTATTGCCGGGCCCAAGCACGATTCTTCCATGAAACCTATCGGTTTGGTCTATGTCGGTATCGCCGCAAAACACTGGGCGAATGCAGAGTCGATGCAGATGGGTGGTAATCGCCATGAGAATAAACGTGCTTTCGTGCAATTCGCTTTGCAAACAGCCATCGATTGTTGGGATAAGGCCAAAGTACGCAAGAAAATAGCGGTTGAAAAAGAGGTTATGGCCCAAGAGGTGAAAGAGCGGGCTGAGACATTGATGCAACAAGAGAAGGACCGAATCAATGCCGAGGCTACGCAAAGTGCACCATGGCAAGATGACTCTTGGAAGTCAGATGATGATGATTCTAAGTTAGATGTTGACTGGAAAGAAGAGTGAGTTTCTATCTCACTACCGATTTCCTTAACGACGGGCTCCACTGTTCCTTCACTATGGCGGGTCCAAGTTGGGGGCAGATCTTTCCGCACCTTGTGGCAAATCGCCTTCTGGCTAATGGCGCAGTTAAGCAAAAGTTATTGGCGATGTCCGACCCAATATCTATCCTCAATAGCGCTAAAGACAACGGGATTGGACCTGGAATACTTACTCTGGAAGACTTGGACATCCTAGAGAGTAGTACGATTAGAGGTAAAAAAGCACAACCAATAGCCAATGGAAGTGAACAGATCGGCAGGACAATCGCTCCTATTTTGGAAGCTGAACCAAGTGCCCCCCTCTATCGTAATAATTTACCTGATTGGCGCAAGGAAGATTTTCCCTTAGACGCAATCGAGTGCTCTTTGGATATGCAAGTCCACTATGACATTACTGGAAATAGCATCACTGAAGGCAAGATGGTGGATATTTCCAATACCTTTAACGACCGCTTGCAGATTCTAGGTAAACTGATAGTCGCCAATTCAAAACTCCCCCGGAAACCGATGGAGATTGCCCGTTTAAACGCAGAGAAAAGCCGTTTTCAAGCACGGGATAATCTGGCGATGGCAATCGGTATGGTCAATAAACCACGCCATAGCAAAAACGGCCATTTGATGTTCTCACTCGAAGATGCAAGTGGTGAAATGGATTGCATTTTAATGGATAAAAGAAACGAAGGTCAAAGTGGTGAAAGCAGAATCTCTATCGAAGCGGGTTTGATGCCTGATGATGTGATTGGTGTTTCTGGCACATTCAGTCAAACTGGTGATATGTTCTACGTTGATGACCTACATTTCCCCCTGCAACATCGTCACGATAAAAACTATGCTGAACAGGCGGTATCGGTCGCATTCCTGTCCGATATCCACGTTGGTTCCAAGACTTTCTTACTCGCACAATGGCACAAGATGATCAAGTGGTTCAATGAAGACCCACTGGCTAAGACCATCAAATACCTGATATTATCCGGCGATTGTGTTGATGGAGTTGGTATTTATCCAGGTCAGGAAAACGAGTTGGCTATCAAAGATCTATTCGAGCAATATTCAGAATTCGCTCGACTATTGGAATTGCTACCCGACTGGGTCGAGTGCGTGATGTTGCCTGGAAATCATGATGCGGTTCGTCCAGCAGAGCCGCAACCGACTCTAGAACCAGAAATTCAGCAAGATTACAATTCGACTATTTTCGTCGGCAATCCCTGTGATTTTTCATTACATGGGGTGAAGTTGCTATCATATCATGGCAAATCGATTGACGATTTCGTCGCCGGCCTACGCACTGTCACCTATGATGAGCCAGTAGAAGCGATGCGAATGATGTTGCGCAGGCGCCATCTCGCCCCACAATGGGGAGGGAAGACGCCGCTTTCACCAGAGCCTGAAGATGGTTTGGTCATTCGCGAAGTTCCAGATATT
>CAUYXQ010000108.1:0-5380 GCA_963577015.1 Candidatus Thalassarchaeaceae archaeon | reverse complement strand
TGATTTGAATTGCCATCAGAAAAATGAGCGTTCATGGCAGATAAATGGCAATCAGATGCCGGTTTGTACAAGGGATATCGGTATTTTCTTTGGATTGGCCCTTGGTGGTTTTGTCTTTAGTCGCAGAGGATTGAATCGATGGACTGTAAGGGATTCGATGCTATCCATATTCCCCGATGATCGTTTAGAATACGTCTACCGCAAGAATTTACGAACCAAGGCGGTATTATTGATAGCTGCGATTACAGTAATCCCTCTTGCCATCGATGGTTTTACCCAGATGCTAACCTCATATGAATCGACAAATATTATGAGAATAATCACCGGCTTACCATTCGGTGCCTTGATTTCACTATATCTCGCTGCATCGTTTTCATCTAGGCCAGCTTTCTTCGAAGGTGTTGAATCTAGGGTGATTTTACCTTCTAATGCTAGTTTTTCAAGCGCAAAAACCGAGCAAGAATAATTATGGTGGCGGGGTCGACCACCAAGTGATAAGTTCTGTAATGTCACTAGGGCAAGGGCAATCTTTGTGTCCAGAAGAAATCAATTCTAGACGTGAGATTATCGAAGATATCGCTTGAGCGATACCTTTGCTACTCATAGTAGAGTTTTCACCGGCGATATCTTGTAAGGCGCTTACCCAATCCGCTTTTGGATTACTGCGTCGCCATGAAGCCAATGCTGCACGCAGTGGCCACATCACCAGAGATAATCTCGCATACCCAGTTCGGCTATTTTTCAATTTGAATAATTGGGCCTCCCTAAACGGGATATGATTTTGCTGCTTGTGAATCCAGCCTTCGGACTCCATCCATTTTATCAAGCGCTGAGTATGACGTTTTGTTACCATGCGCACCGGGCCAAGTTTTTGGTGAAGCGTCGGTACATCTGTGGTATCCATCAAGGAAAGGGTGCCGATAACCGCCCAAGAAGAGCGGGAAAGCACGTTGGTTGGTACATCTGCTCGCATTGCGCTTTCGATAGGCCAGTCATCTTCTGCTTGTTGCATCAATTGGGCTGGCGATTTGCCAACGAGCCAATTTTCCAATAGTGAACTATTGGTTGGTGGCCCACCTGGCAATCTCATTTGTGCTTGGACACCTTGTGCTAATCTCGCAAGTAAGTGGATATCCACCTCATCCGAGATGCAATTCAAAGGGTCTGGCCTACGGTTCATGAACTCACGTAGTGTTTCTTTCAACTGGCGTTCCAGTTCATCCAATCCTCCTTCGTTGAGGATTGGCCCGATAACACAGCATTTGTTGAATGGCTGAGGAACTGAGATTTTTCCAGTGAATAGATTATTGAAGCCCTTTCTTATTTTGATTTGTAACTCGGTGGTCTCAAAGTATTCTTGCTTGCCACTACCGGATATTCTCAGGGTTCCAGTTTTGATTCTTTTCATGGCTTTTTTTGGGTCGCAGTCAATCCAAATAACCAAATCAGGACGCATTGCAGCCGAATTCATCTGGGCAACACATTCCACTCCTAAACCTCCAACTATTCCTTGGTAGACCAGTGAGGAATGGACATTACGGTCTGAGATAACTAATTCGCCGCGCAGCAGTTTTGGTTTGATCCAAGTATGTGAATGGTCGACGCGATCAGCGGCGAAGAGCCCAGCTTCTCTCAGTGGACTGAGGCTCTCTGTTTTCACAGCAGCCAGTGCTATTTTCCCCAATTCGCTATGCCTTCTTGGTTCGTGAGTCACGTGGATTTTCGTAAAGGGAAATGTGGCTGCAATTTCGGCGAGTAGTCTTACAGCCTCACCCTTGCCCGAGCCATCTCCTCCTTCGACGGAAATCAAATACATCAATCATCCATCCGATCTTCAAATCCATCTCTTGAGAGGATAAGTAATCCCATACCACACAGAATTAATATCGGTCCGAAGATGATTAAGCCCCTGCTGAAAATACCGATGCCTGCCAAGTATTGTGTACGGCGATATTTCACTCCTCTCCTTGCCTCTATAGAGGAATGAACACCAACCAATGACGTGGCTAGTGTGAACAATCCAATTATCGTCGATAATGACACGGCCGCTTCTAATGACCATCCTTGGGTGATTGAATCATCATCCTCTTCCCTAATACCCTCGCCGGAATTCAAAGTGATGGCATCAACACCAATCTCTTGTGGAACAAAGGTTCTTTCAACTGTAATATGGCCTTCTTTTGCAACCCTGAGCAATGACTTTTTGACTATTATTCCAGTGAAGAGGAACCGTCCATTTTCATCAGACATAGTGTTTTGAATGACAAGATTATCGGTTAGATCGACTAATTCGACCGTAGCATTGATTACGATATCGCCAGATTCATCTATAATCAAACCGTGGACATCGACCGACTCAGAATTACTGAAAAGTGGTGACGTCAACAAATCAGAGGGGTTTCCTTGTAAAATCAGGCCACCTGTGACCATACCTAAGATGCTGCCAATCAGGATTAGAGTTGATGCGATTCTGCGCAGATGATAGGTTTCATCAACCTCGAAGTCGAGATTTGTGTGCAGTAGTTTTCTCGGCTCTACCACTATCTCTATGACATCATCATCATTTTCACTCGTCGCTTCTACCGTCTTTTCTCTACGCATCGACTTCAACCTTGATTCAGCGACCTTGGCGCGTACTCTTTCTCGGAGGGCTGCGAGCTTGTTGCTCTTATCATCAGTCAAATAAATCCCTCCGCTTAATCTCGCTGATACCGTGCGCGGATTTCACAGTTCACCTTCATTCTCCGCGAACATGACACATGCTACCGCAGCAATCGTAGCGAATAACATGAAAATAATCAGCGACCCAACTATGGTCGATTGTAGATCAAGAGTCGTCGTTTCGGTTTGAACATCATCGTTTGTACTCAAGTCCTCATTTTCTATTTCATACGATACCGGCTCCGATATTTCACTCCATACCTGTGCTCTTAGCCCTAGTTCGAGTAGATGGCCAACCGATTCAAGACTCTGTGCTGAGACCTTATCGACACTATCGTTTTGAGTATGCCAATGACCCGACCAAACATCAGCGCCCACGCCGTATTTCAGGTCGATGATGTCTATTGCTGGAATTCCGACTAGTAGTGGGGGGACGTGATCATCCAAAACCCCTACACTGGTGTTGATATCCATCTCCCCGCTGCCATTATCACCATTGCAATCCTTTTGATCAGCGACCATTCCCAAGGATATTGCCATCAGGTCTACGGCTTGCCATAACGTATTATTTCCCGGCGTCGTGTGACTCAATGTGAGGTCACTATCACCAACCATATCCACCACTACCAGTGAAGAGATATTGTCTATTTCATCAGCGGTGAGGTTTTCGGTCCACATTTGCGAGCCACTAGCCCATGGAATGGAAACTCCTCCCGAGATGATGTCACCTTGATCTTCTACATCAGTAAATACCAACCTTATCTCATGTGAGAGGTTCATCATCGGAATGAGACGAGCTAGTTCCAATAGTACAGCCACTCCGCTAGCCCCATCATTGGCACCAGGAACTGGAAGTGCCGATAGATTCGCATCCTGTTCTTGGTCGGAGACCTGTCTGGTGTCATAATGAGCCATCAGGACCACGGTATTCCCTGCACCAGCATTGAGGGTTGCTTCTAGATTTACAATCTGAAGTCCGGCTAATTGATGACTCTGGTTCTGTATCTGCCAACCGCTGAGGTTTTCAGCAATCGAAGTTCTCAATAGAGAACTGGCATTGCTCTGAGGAGTTCTTGGCCCAAGTCCGACTTGGTAGGCGACGCTTTGGTTTGCCCGCTCACCATCAAATTGCAAATTATCTATCTCTGAGCACAATATTTCATTAGTGATAATACCATTAGTGGTGTAGATTCCATCATTCGATGAAGCGATTGGTAATATGATAATCAGGGCGATAACCGTAAGTACCTTCCTCATCATAGGTGACGCCACCATCGCCGAGTCTTAAATACCTCATTTCATCAGGTTAGTTATGGTGGGTTAACCACCGAAGAGGCGATGTCACGATGTCCAATAATCGATACACAGCACCACTCCTATTCTCCTTGCTGATGTTGGTCTCGGCAGCAGCACCTTTGGTCTCGGCTGACGGACAACAGGAATTGACTGGAGAAATTGTTTCGGCAATCGGAAATCCAACTACAAATGACCTGAGTCGAGCACGTCAATACCTAATGCCTGATGTAGAGCAGCCTGTCTATTCTGCCACTAGACACATGGCTGAGGAATTCACTACTTCAGGATTATCTCAGCCAGTGTTCAATATTCGTACATCAGGTCGTGCATGCACCCCTTGGGCAATCAGTGACACGACGACGATGTCGGTATCTGGTTCGACAAAATCACTTACGGTTCAGAAAGTCACTCCAACCGCTGCTTTCATGGTTGAAGACGGCTATGTATTGCAATCCTCGGTGCTAAATGATTGGGCGACGACATGGGATCAAACCATCGAGCCAGTAGTGATGACATATTTTGGTAAGGATTACAATGATGGCATGGGACTTTCTCCACCCGATGTCGATGATAATTGCCAAGTGGAAATCGTCATCATCGAAATCGATGGCGCAGGTAAAACCGGTGGGTTCTTTTCTTCGTCGGTTTTCGGCGAATCGATTTTTGTCGATTACTCCGACGCGACATTACCATGGTCGAAGGTTATCTTAGCCCATGAATTACAACACTTATTGCATAATGCATTGGATCAAAATGAAAATAATTGGATTGATGAAGGTGCAGCAGATATGGCTGCGTTCTTATGTTTTGGTGGTTCTTCCACACTCTATGGGCACGTCAATGCTTGGAGTCAAAGATCATCAGAGTCTGTGCGTTGGTGGGACCAATCCGAAGATACAGCTGATTATGGCGGTGGTTTCATCTTCATGCTCTATCTTGCAGATCACCTCGGTGGAGGGGCGGCAATACGCAATCTTGCGGCCGATAAATCTACTGGATCAAGGGGGGTAGAAAACCTTGGTCTAAACCCAATTGGGGTTCCTTCTGGTTATATCGGTGATGATTTCAACAGCATGTGGAAAAACTTCTCGGTAGCAGCAACGCTAGACAGTGACCAATCGATATATGGCTTATCAAATATCGATCTCACCCCGGTTTGCTCGGGTAATGCCTTTTGCCGAGTTCAACCAGCAGCTACGAATTCCGATTGGAGTTCCAATTCTTGGACATCACTTGCCCATGAGTCTGAAGGTTGGGGATTAAGGGTCTTCAAACTCGAACCCGGCGGGACCAGTGCGGTTCCCTTGACCTTGCGTTTAACCGGCTCGGTAGAAGGTTTCCAAGGCATTACGGTAGCCAGATCTTCAATCGATGGTCAATATACTGTAAATGATATTTCATTCACAAATGGAATCGGTACTGG
>CAUYXQ010000107.1:0-5407 GCA_963577015.1 Candidatus Thalassarchaeaceae archaeon | reverse complement strand
TCTAATCATTGCCGCCGGGTTTGAAGACCATTGGTCAAAGTTGGTATTACCGGACCCATCTGTGTATTTGAAGAGGAATAAGTGCATCTCCATCCCAGTCCAACTACCTTGTAATGACCATGAACCGGTTAAAGTTGCAACATTGAAATTAGCAACCGTGCCATATCTACCTGTGCTATAGCCACTGGTTTTCCATGCGACTGGTTTTTCCACCACCATGCAACCCTGTTCATCAACCGTCCACCGAGTTGGACTGGTGGGGCAAGAGTCGACATTAGAGAAGATGCCATCACCATCGTTATCAGCACAGCCGACAGCATTGACCATTAGGCTAATAGGAGTGCCTTCACAGAGGTCTTCCAAATCGTTGATACCATCACCATCACTATCTCTTTCGATTGCAGCACAGCCAAACTCATCGACATCCTCTGCGCTAGGTGGTGTAAATTTACAGAGGTCGAGTTCAGAGCCGCTACCATTGACATCGTTTACACCGTCATTATCATCATCCTCATCTTCACTAGAGTCTCGACAACCATCGTCATCGAAATCAGTGAAGGTGTTTCGCAACCATGATTGCTCACCTCGTACGCAGTAATCAAGCTCATCTTCGGCTCCATCATTATCGTCATCGTTGTCCTCATCAGCATCGCGACAGCCATCTCCATCCCAATCATTGTAGAGGCTTGAACTCCAATTCATCACTCCCGGACTACAAGTATCGTCAACATCGAGGATTCCATCATCATCATCATCATCATCGGTATCGGCATCATGACAGCCATCTTGGTCACCATCGTTTTCCAGAGTGCTTATCCAACCTGGACTATCATGACAATTATCTTCTAGGTCAGTGATGCCATCTCCATCATCATCGATATCCTCTTCCTCATCGTGACAACCATCACCATCGCCATCGGTGAAGGTATTGGAGACCCATCCTTGGCCTTCACCATAGCCATCTGGGCAATTGTCGACATCGTTGTCGATACCATCGCCATCCGCATCGCTGCCTTCAGCGATAGTTATCTGCACTGTACGGGAATCATAACTAATGGTCCAGACTCCGCATTTTGCAGTCAATTGCACGATAATATTCTGCTCGACTATTCCCAGAGGAAACTCCCACGTGCCATCACTACTCACATCCGCGTCATAGGTATCTGAACTTACTGTGCACGACTCGGGATAAGCATGTATCACTTCTCCCCTGATGATATATGGTCTTGGTGCAGCCAATTCGATTAATGTATCAGCGCTTAATATGACGTTCTGTTCTTCTGGTGCGCCGATGTCGACTTCCCAGGTAACACCTATAATTTGTAAATCTTCTTTTGCGATGATATTGACCGTCCACTCACCGGGTTCATCAACTTCCCATAAGATCCAATATTTCTCCTTATCAAAATTGATTAGATGTTCCTGCTCTTTGAATACGCCGTCAAGTAAAAATTCTGCAGTCAATTCAACCATCGAATAATCGCTGGCATTGAGCACACCCTCTGCTCTGAGAATATCTCCGAGGATACCCTGCTGATCGTAAGTGTCGAGACTGATGCTCAAAGGGACTTTCTCGCCTACATCATCATTTGAGGTATCTGATTCTGCTTCGTCAAGTAATTGAGTGCAGCCTGAAAGCAACAGAGAAATCACCACGATTACCGCAAAGCGAATCTTGCCCATGCTTGGTACACAGACTGGTAGCACAAGAAACTACTGTGCTTTGTGCAGTGTGGTTTCAGAACGCCCATCGGTTATTTGCGGCTTTGTTACATTTATTCTTGAGCCGTTTTGTTGCACCATTAGTGGCTGAACCCATAATAGGGGCCCTCCCTTTTCTCGTCGAATCTTGACGACGATTTCCCAATGAATTCGAATCAAATCACTGTAAAAACTCCCCGGCCAAATATCATCTGGCGAATCTAAAGTAAAACTTCCATCCTCTGAAATATTATCTCGACCTCCAAGCGCCATTATTCTCATCGGCCGCAAGAAAATACCACCTGGCAAATCAGTGCGCTGCATAGGAACATCTTCTCCGGTGCCTGTTCCATCATCGAGTCCACGTTCCCAGTAGTGTGGTAATGGTGTTGCTAGGCCTGGAGGTGGCTGCCCGTTCTCAGTGCGGCTCTGTGCTTTGAAAATAGCTTCACGGGAGGGAGGTAGAATCCCCACACGCCATGAGATGGAGATCTTCCTCCAATCCTCTTTTATCTCAGGCAAAGTCAATTTACCCTTGAGTGGACAATTGTTCTTACTTTCATCTAATTCGAAAATAGGCGACTTTGGTGCATTGTAGAGAAATGATTTTTGCCGTATTAAATCACCAAGATTGGCTCCGACTCTCAAGGCGATAGGTGTTAGCATTAATGGAACTACAATCACCACAAGTAAGGGATAGTCGAGCAATCCGAATCTGAGGCTAGTGGTGCCAAAGGTGGGAATACCGGCATTCTCAAGAAATGGTGTAATTGCTAAATACATCAAACTCATAAGTAGGATAGCTACTGAAAACGTGATGAATTTCCTCGCAGCAGCATGGATCGGATGGGGAATTAAATACCAACCACGCCTTTGTTTATCGATGATTGAGGGAAAATCTCCAGTAAAGGGATAGGTTTTCTCAGAATCGACAATACGTTCGACAAACCACCCCTTCCTATCGCCAACAATGAAGCCAGGTGATGGCGAGTCATCATAGGAAACCACTTCACTGATGGGCAATTGTGCCGCGTTCCACGAATCGGTTCCGAATGGTGGGAATCTTACCCGTTGGATAACTTTGATATTTCTCCCCATGTTATCCCCTCAGGCAAAAATAATTTTTATTCCGGCTTTAACTGCCAATTTTCTAAATTTAGGGACCTTTCTCAATAAGGCCATACCCAATCTTACTGGGTGTTCAATATCGCCTTCACTATTGATTAAATCCAAAACGTCTTTGCGGTTGAACATCTCAAAGTGCGAATCCAATTCCTCGTCAGAGGGTAAAGTTACCAATAAATCTCTTAGTGCGCGGGCTTTCGCTTGGTCTTTCTTGAGTAATTTGTAGGATTTACAGACCGAAGTCAAGGATTTCTTTGACAGTTCATCATCATTAATAGCGTTCGCTAGTTTTTCGATAATCGCTTCGACCTGACTGAATCCGGGCCCAATGCCGCCACCGGTGGTCGGCTTGGCCATGCCAGCAGCGTCGCCGATCAACAAGATGCGATCTTTGTAAGGGGTCTTGACCAAGCCACATGGTATTGGTCCGCAAAATCTGGCTATTTCCTTGCACTTTGAAAATCTTTCACGCCAAAGCGGATGTTCTAGCAGAGTATCGTAGAGTTGCTCGACGCTTCGCCCGCCTAGGTCCTCTGCTTTGGCCCATACCCCTATGCGATGAGTGCCGAGTCCCGAAGGGATTACCCAGGCAAAAAGTCCGGCCGCTACAGCATCACCCGAAAACATTTCCAGCCAATTATTCTCGCTTGATAATCCGACTACCTCGCTTTGGAAACCAACCATCATCTCGGTAGGTTTGCCCATTTTGAATTTACGTCGCACCCACGAATGAGCACCATCGGCACCGATGATTAATTTGCATTCAACCTGCACTTTTTCACCTTCTCGTGAGAGAATTACTCTATGCCCTTCCGCACTACTTTCAACTTCTAACGGGTGGCATAACAGCCAAAGATGTGCTCCTGCCTCCTGTGCTTGACGGGTTACCCCTTGGTCGAAACGCTTGCGACACACAACGTGAGTTCTGGTTATACCATCCGTGCCAACCTGCACCATTATTCCCGAAGGGGAGTGGATTTTTGCCCCATCGATATTTTGTAAAATGCTTTCCTCTAGTCCAACCATCTTCATCGAAGAGGGATTTACCAAACCAGCGCATTGAAATGGTCTACCAATTTCTGAATGTTCTTCTACCAAAAGCACGGAAATATCTCGCAATGCTAGTTCAGTGGCTATTCTACTACCGACTGGGCCTGCGCCAACAATCAGGACTTGATATTCGCCCACAGGGGTGCGTCGGGCTGAGTCGATGTCAAGTTTTTGGACATTAGCGCTTGGCAAAGCGATATCCTACTTGGAAATTAGCCTTTAGATATAGAGTGGCAGAGAAGGGTTTGCCAGTTCTTTTTGAAAGCAAATCTTCGAAGGGACCGACTTTACCCTTTTCTATCAATTCTTTTGCTTCTTCTCGAGAAATTGCCCGGCTGGAGATCTCGCGCGGAATGTTAATAATGCAACCTTTGTCGTTTTCTGTAGCTCGATAGTGTGTCTCGGTTTCTACCACTGATATACCGGTTTTTTTACAAATACCAACATCACCTTCAACGATTTCAAACTTTGTCGCATTTGGGTCGGCCTCTCGTGGTGGGAACTCAAATTTAATTCTGCCATTCTGTAGCACTAGATAGGCGGTAAACTCTTTCCCTCTCTTTGAGATAAAATCTTTGATCAGTGGTGATTTGTTAGTTGTTAGAATAGAATGTGCCTCTTCTTTTGAGATTGGGCGTTTACACATTTCTCGTTTGATTCCTCGGAAGGTGCATTCCTCCTCGTCACAGGAGTATATCTCAGTGCATATTCTCACAGTGCCACTCTTGCACACAGGACAAGCAGCAACCTCTTCATCGCTACCGCTAGATTTCTCTGCAGAACTTCCTTGAACCACTACTTTACCACCCTTCATCTCGACATTCC
Organism: Candidatus Thalassarchaeaceae archaeon; assembly: GCA_963577015.1. GTDB lineage: Archaea > Thermoplasmatota > Poseidoniia > Poseidoniales > Poseidoniaceae > MGIIa-K2. The sequence continues at coordinate 706 of CAUYXQ010000107.1, read as the reverse complement.
GAGTATATGATTCACCACTTTGGTTGAAGAAACCATGTAAATCGATAATCGATCCATTTTCTAGAAGCCGAGTAGCAGTGGTACGGTCAAACCAACGTCCTGATGCATCTTTCCACATGATCAGTTCACAACCTTTACCGGCTCCAGAGTTTCCCGAACAACGATAACTCATCGCCGTTTCCTCAATTTCGAGACCACAAAGTGGACAATCGCCAATGGATGGCACTTGGTTGTATAGTTGCGAACGGTCGTGGTCGCGTATTTTATCAATCATCTCACCGACCATCTCCTTGATTTTGTTCATGTATTCTCCCCGACTTGACTGGCCTTTTTGCACCATTCCTAGAATCGACTCCATCTCTCCCGTCAACTCAGGTGATGTAATCCACACCACTGGTATTTGCCGCAGAACATCAATGATCCGAATACCTAGAGCGCTGGCACGCAATGAACCATTTCGAGAGCGGTAAATATAACCACGCGAAATCAACTTTTCAATGGTTTCAGCACGCGTAGCCGGTGTACCCAATCCTTTGCCTTTGAGTGCTTCTGCGAGTTCTTCATCGTCGATTCGACGACCAGCATGTTCCATCAAGTTGAGAAGTTTTGCTTCTTTCAAGCGGTTTGGTGGTTTAGTCATCTCTTCACTAAACCCACTGCTTACCATATCCGCAACACAACTAGAGTTAGGCAATTCATTCCACCC
>CAUYXQ010000106.1:0-5418 GCA_963577015.1 Candidatus Thalassarchaeaceae archaeon | reverse complement strand
CAACAACCCTCCTCTTCCTGTTTATGCGTGATCTTGCCATGGGCATTATCCCGATATTCATCCTGTGGAGCACCCCGCTCATCACCGGATAGTTCGATGAAAAGTTGAAGAATCGTTTCGGTGTCTATCTTGAGAGAGGCAAAATGCAAACGACTCTACTATATGCATGGTCTGTATTTCCTGCACTTTGGGTATTCATTCTTTTCAATATTAGTTAGAACTTAAAGATTGAACTCGATGAAAAAGGTTCATTGATGCTCGATAAGTCGGGGCACCTGAAGGGCATGCCGTTACTCATATTGATGCGCCACGGTCAGTCACTGTGGAATGCTGCTAATCTCTTCACTGGCTGGGTTGACGTTCCCCTCACTGACAAGGGGATAGAAGAAGCGATTCAAGGTGGTAAGGGCATCGCTCATCTACCGATAGACGAGGTTCATACCTCTACTCTGATTAGAGCACAGATGACGGCGATGCTGGCACTCTCGCAGCATGAAGATGGCAAGAATCCAGTGATTTGGCACAATAATGATGGTAGCGAAAGAGGAGATTGGAATCAGCCGAGAGTCGAGGTCGAATCAATCCTTCCAGTTCATGTCGCATGGCAATTAAACGAGAGGATGTATGGTGACCTTCAAGGTTTGAACCATCAGGTGATACGCGATGAATATGGCGATGAGCAAGTTCACATCTGGCGGCGGTCATTCGATATCCCACCTCCTGGTGGTGAATCTTTGCAGATGACGGCAGCTCGTACAATTCCTTATCTCAATGAGAAGATATTGCCCTCGTTAAATGAAGGCAAGAACGTCTTTATTTCCGCACATGGCAATAGTCTTCGCAGTATTATCATGAGCATCGAGGATTTATCGCGCGAACAGGTAATGACACTTGAGGTTCCAACGGGGATTCCAATCATCTATGAATACGGTAATGGCAAATTAATTCGCAAATGAATTGATGCACCTCGACCTAATCGGACTGTTATGGCCGAGTGGTTGTATGACGGATATCCGGGTCGGGTACTCGTGGTCGATCTCTCTGCTGGCACCTGTAAATCCAGAGATGTCGACCATCAAATTTTGATAGAATCGATAGGCGGCAAAGGACTGGCAACACGCTTGCTAGTAGATTGGGATACCACCGATCACGCAGCATTCGACTTGGTTCATCCAGTTCATGGCGGTAGTGATGTTGCCCGTCACCCCTCTACTCCATTACTATTGATGACTGGGCCTTATCAGTCTTCAAAAGTCGGCTCAACTGGAAGGGCGGTTATTTGTACTCGCTCTCCCCTTACCGACATTTTTCTCGACACGTATATCGGTGGTAATCTTGGTCATGACTTACGGTTAGCAGGATGGGAAGGCATTTTCATTCACGGTCGTAGTGATTCTCTTGTACGGCTTGAGGTAGACGACCTCAAAGCGACTTTGCATTCTGCTGAGGAATTATCTGGTCTGAGCACTTGGCAGACCGAACAGGAATTACAGGGCTTGGGTGAATGCCTTTCCATCGGCCCTGCTGGAGAGAATCAAGTTCGTATAGCGTCACCGATTACCGCCGGTCGCAGAGCAGCTGGTCGCGGTGGTAGTGGTGCTCAATTCGGTTTTAAGAATCTCAAGGCTATCACCGTCAAGTGTTCTGGTAAAGCACGCTATGCTTCTGAACCTAATCTGATGTCTGCGGTTAAAAAACAGCGTGGCGAGATGGGAGTGAGGAGAAAGAATGGCGATCCATTCTATTCCTTTGGCACCTCCCGTGGCCCCATTTTCGCCTCTGCTACTTCGAGGATGCCTACTGCCAATTATACCTCGACCACCGGTGCAATGACCAAAATGGGTACCAAAGAGGTATCCGGGCAATTGGATACCCGGAAATTAAGCGGTGAGCATTGGCATGAATCTCTACCTAACGCTAAGCAATCGGCTTGTTGTGCTCCCTGTCCAATCGCTTGTGAGGCGGGCGATAGAATAGATGGACAAAAGGGTAAAGCAATTCATACCAATCGCACAGATCGTCCTGAATACGAGACTCTAGCCATGCTGGGCTCAAACCTTGGTATCGATGATTCTTTGGCTGTAATGGATGGTAACGATGCTTGTAATCGCCTTGGCATCGATACGATAAGTTCTGGAGCAGCACTATCTTTCATCTGTGAATTAACAGAGCGCGGCTGGTCACCTTGGTCTGAAACTTTCATCGCCCCCTTCACCTTTGGTTCATTCCATAAGGGTGATGAGGTACCTTGGCGCTTTGGCATTGCTGAATTGCCACCATTAGCATTGGCTTTGTTGGCAGAGGCAAGCATCGGCGACGGCTCCTTATTTGGCACTCTTGCTGGAGGAGCAGTCGCCGCTAGCACCTGGGTGGAAGCGGAGACTGGGCACCCAGCGACGCGGTTGACCGCGCATTGCAAAGGGCTCGATTTGCCTGCGTGGGACCCACGTGGTAAACGCGGCAATGCGGTTGCCTACATGACAAGCAATATCGGCGCCAGCCATATGCGTGCAGAATACAAGACGCCGACAGGTCTTCCCAATAGTTCGGCGCTGGACTTGATGGCAGAATTAGTAGAGAGTCAAAATGAGATAGTAATCCGTGATAGCATGATTCTCTGTGCATTCGCCAAAGGAGCGACGTCAGATGAAGTGATGCTTGAGGCCTATAATTCGATAACGGGCCAATCGACGAATTGGAATGAATTGAAATCTAGGGCTGCAGAACAATGGGATTTAGCGCGTGCATGGAATGTAAGGTATTGGCTGAGAATAGGGCATGACCCCAAACAACAGGACCTCTTATCCTATCGGTTGCGCAAAGATCCACTGCCCGATGGTGTGGCTAAGGGAATGGTTGGTTTTGTCGACGAGGGGGATGAGCAGATGTGTATCCAAGAATATTATCGCTTGCGGGGGTGGGATGTGAATGGAATCGTCGCCTAAGCGTTGGCTATTATTCACTGGTGCTGGCTATATCGCACTATTGTTGATAATTCAATTATTAGCAATGCCGTTGGCTTTAGAATCAATGCCAGAGAGTTGCCCAAGCGATAGTCAGAATTGTATCCACAGTTCACAAAGTCAATCTTTTAGAACCGAATTAGCACCGTTGCGTTTCAATGCTAGCATCGAATCGGTTATGCAAGGCCTCGAGGAATGGGAAGAGGATTTGTGGTTTGCAAAAATAGTTACCAGCAATGAAAGTACGATGCGCTTGGTCCATCGAACACCATTGATGCAATATCCTGATGATGTTTTCATCAGTCTTGAATGCAGAGAGGGGATGGTCGACGTTATATTTCACGGTCAATCCCGTTTGGGTAAGGGTGATATTGGCAAAAACGTTGATCGATTTGCTGATTTTCATGCGGTGATGAGCGCAAAGGAATACAGTGGAAGTTGCGCTCAATAGGCTTGGCCATCATCATCGATAAGTACTACGTTGATGGCCATACCGCGTTTATGAAAACCGATTAATTCGAGTGAATGAATACGATGCCCCGTTGGAGCGATACCGAGTGTTGCACGATTTTTTCTACTTAATTTTCTGCGTTCACCTTGGACATCGTCGAACCATGGATTGAGACCCTCAGGGGTGAATTCGATGCCGAGTATCATATCGACGCCATCGGTGGATTGCGCTGCATCAGCATCAGCATCACTGGGGATGGCGACACAATTTGGGTGGGTGTGAAGCCAATGAGTAAAACGTCCGGCGCGAGGTCCGCGTTCAACGCCAAATATCTCGTCGGTCCACTCCTCTGGAAGATGGTGAACCGAATAGGAATCGCCGCGATTCATCAGTACCGCTTCACAGATTACCAATCCTTGACCGGCGAATAGGTTATTCTGACCTTTATTTCCTGAAAAACGTGCATCGACTTCTGGCAGATGATGTTGTTTTGAATTCACTTCTAGCCCGACGAGAATCTCGTCGGGCAATGCCTCAAAAGCCCACGAAAGGATAGATTCTAGAACCCTCCCTGGGAGATGAACCTGTGCTACATATTCATCAACCTTAGTCTGTGACTCACGATTATAGATACTCATGGCATCTTTCAACCACGGTGATACCATGTTTGGCCCACACTGTGACCTACCATCAAGGGTATGGCTATTCGAACTCATGAAACGAACTTTCAAAGATAGAGGACATCCTCCACCCCCCATGGCCAAGAAGAAGAAGGGCGGATTGGGTCGACTTTTCGGAGCCATAACCGGCGGCCCATTCGAGCGTCTTCAGAAGCAAATAGACAAAACTATCGCGGAAAATGCGTCGGATAAAAAACTCGCTCGTAGTCTCGACCAATTGGTAAGAATCATTGGCCAACAATACGAAGAGGGCAATATCGACGAAGAGGAACATGACATTCTTATCGAAGAGATAGAGGATGCAGACCCCAATAAACGCTCATGGGCTAAAGTCAGTGACGAAGAGGATATGTTCTACGGTGATGATATGCCTGATTCTCCCGTGTTAAAATCCGGTAAGAAAGTCAATTTAGATGAATTGATGATTACAAAAGGCGATTCATTTACCGGCTCATTCGGTAGAGATGAATTCGATGACTTCAAGGCCAAAATGGCTAGCGAATTCTTCTCTGATGACGAGGAAGATAGTGATAAAGGCCGCGACGATGACCGCCAATTACGTATGCAGAATCGTGCCTTTGGCGACGACGACGACGACCTCAAGAAAATGAAACAGGCTATCGCTGCCGAATCCGGGCTCGATGACCCCAATGTAGAGGAGGAAGTCGATGAAGACCATTATTTCGATGAAGATGGTATCGAGTGGTGGAAAGACGAGGAAGGCTGGTGGTGGTACCGTGAGTCTGAAGAGCATGAATGGGTTCAATACGAGGAGTGATCTCCTTGGCTGAAAACCCAGTAAACCTGCATGATTCTGTTGTGATGGGTGATATCAGCGTCAGTCAAATCACAACACATGTGGTGGAGTGTCCAAATTGCGGGATGCAGGGCGTTCCGGTAATTCGCTGCTCATCCTCTGATTGTTCAGATCGCTTCTGTTACGAGTGCGAGCGCCGCTGGTGCTCGTTTCGAACCCGCGATGAATTACCTTTATGCTCGCCATGCTGGACCAAGCACCAAGAGGTAGTGCAAACAGCGACTTTGGCTCTAGGGGTGACTCCATTAGGGGCTGATGTAAAGGCGAAATTCGACATTCCGGGGAAGAATAAAACCACCCAGTCTTCACTTCCCGAAAATATGAAAATTCGCAAAAGATCTGAAATCGACAACTCAGCAACCGTTGATGGAGGATTGAGCTCAAGCCAATTGCTATTGATGCTTGCAACGTGTGTATTTGGTTCATTAATCATCGGTGGAACTTGGTTCTTTCTTTTCTGATTTCATTCTTAATCCACGACTCAGTGTCATCGTCAGGGTCATCACT
>CAUYXQ010000105.1:0-5419 GCA_963577015.1 Candidatus Thalassarchaeaceae archaeon | reverse complement strand
TGCTAGTTGGGCAGTTGAAGATGGAATCGAGGTAAAGCCCGATACCACTCCTAAACTTAATTGGAGTTTTACCTCGGTCTTATCTCTGGCTGGCTGGACAGTCGAAATCGACACTACGAATACATTTGATTCAGCTGATTTGCAATCGTATACCAGTTGGAATGATGCCGGATTCGACACCACTAATCTCACCTATACTCCACAAAGTGATTTGACTACCGGAAAAACGTGGCATTGGCGGGTTCTGGCTATATCTTCTACCTTCCAAATCGGACAGTGGTCAGCAGTGAATAATTTCTTGTTACCAGATTTAGAAACATCCTTGCTCACCACAACTAGTTCTTCCTTCAAAGTTGAACATGAAAAGGCAATGCCCAACCTTGGCATCCCTCAATTTGAAGATACTTGGGTCGCTAGTGCTGGTCCCGATGCGAATATCACTCACGCTAGTAGTACACAAATGAATATTGGACCTTTGGGGCAAGCTATCGATGGTATTGGCTTATTGCGAATACCTTTGGCTGCATTACCCTCTCCAAGCAGTGCCCATATTTCTGGTGCAGAACTCTCCATGTGGGGTCAAGGTGGTAGTGCTAGCAATCAGATGGTAGCCGTTCACAATACTTTGGTCCCATGGACCGATTCAGCAAATTCATCAGCCTACAATTCGACCAACAATTGGTCGGTAATTGGCGGCGATTCAGACGCCGATAGAGAATCATTCGTTGATGTTCAAGCAGGGGTTAGCAACGGTTGGGTGGTTTTCAACATCACCGAATTGGTGCAATATGCGCTGGAGAATGGCCAGACCCATGTCTCGATGATGTTCACCGGCCATGCCGGTGCCGGACCGGTTTCTTTTGCTACCGTGGATGGCAGTGCAAGTGAGAGACCTTTCCTTAATCTCACTTGGGAGGAGGGTTCTGCAGTGAGTGCTCCAGACGATGCAACTGCTACTACTCCGACTATGGACGAGGTGATGTGGGATGTTTCAGGTCATGCCTTATTGCCACAAACTCAGCCAGTATTTGCTTGGTCGCATCCATCTTCGGGAAGTGTTGATGCCTGGAGAGTCTTGATTTGGAACGATATCGATGACGAGCGTGCAGGTTGGACGATTTATGATTCACGTAATGATGCAGGATTCGATCTAGGTGCGCTCACCTTCTCTGTAGTTGGTGGAATGGCTGCATCCCAAGAGGTAAAATGGGCTGTTCAACCTATCTCTGAAGATATTATTGGCAATCACAGTTCAGTGATGTATTTCCACATCCCTGACGAAACCGGCGGTGAATTAAATACGACGGATGCGTGGTTTGAAATGCAAGAAGGAACGATAGTCACGGGTCTCAACTATCCTGTGATTTTCAAAGATACCACACTTAACAGCAATTCTCCTACAACTGCAGATGGTTCTAACACCCTATTGGAATTAGGTGGTGCCGGTTCATCGACCATACTCTTAGGTGTGGATTTCTCTACCCTGCCAATTCCTGGGACTTTTGAGATTATCAGTGCTGAAATCGAAATGTTGCGAATGAGCGGTGGTTCTTCTACTCCCGGAGAGGAAGAATTATCCATCAGTATCTCAGAATCACTTACTGATTGGAATGAATCTGCGACTTGGGATTCCACTGGAATAGCAGGAGCTTGGGATACTCCTGGGGCAAATGGCTTGGCTGATACCACCAGTCCAACCGGGGCTATAACCATCTCATTCAGCGATGATTGGTTCTCCTATGACGTCACCGAAATCGTCCAAAGAGCCCATTATAATGGGGGGGATCAAGTTGAATTGATTCTTCGTGATGAGGGTTCAAGTCCAGTGCTTTGGAGTTTTGCATCTTCTGAATATAGTCTCTATGAAAACCGCAGACCGATTCTAAATATCACCTATCGAACCGGCATATCTTGGTTGCCTACTGCGCCTTCTGCATTCATGCCAGGAATCGATAGTACTCTGTGGAATATGAGTGCCTCCAGACCGACAGGAATCGAGAATGTAGCAATCAATTGGACTTCCTCTCAAGGCAATATAACCGATTGGATACTTGAGGTTTCAACCGATGAGAGATTCATGGAAAATACTTGGACTTACAATTTGTCCGATGGTGGAACATTTAACGGCACATGGGATGAATCCTCTTTGACTTATACCGCACCCAAGAATATCTTATGGGGCGATGAATGGTACTATATTCGTGTTAGAGCGATGCAGGATCATCGCTTTGGTGATTGGAGCGGAGTCAATAATTTCCGTGTTCCGACTCTTCAAGGAACCGATGATGGTGCAGGCAATCACTCAATGACCCTATTCAGAGGCAGTATCTTCAGTCAAAGCGGATATTTGCCTTTCATACCTGATACAACTTTGGATTCAACAAGCGCGAGTAGCGTACTTGGTGCTTCGCTTGATCTCGACCTTGGTGTCGCCTCTTCAGGCAGTGGTGAGGCGCAGATTTTATTGGAATTCGACCTAAATGAATTCCCATTACCAGCGGCAACTACGCCTACGAATGTATTGATTAGACTCAATCGTACTCTGATAACCGGTTCTTCCTCATTGACCGTAAGTGCACATGCCTGTGCAAGTTTCTCAGAAAATAGTGCAACTTGGAATAATTCTCCTGTATGTTCTACCAGTGAGATTACCAGAACCACACTTGGAGTAGGTGTTGTTTCCACTTGGTCCGAATGGGATATCACTGGGCTTGCTCAGTCGAATATCGCCAACGGCAATAAGACACTCACTGTATTACTCAAGGCGGTAGGAGTGCCGATGTCGAGCCATAGATTCGCAAGTTCTGATAATGTGAATCAGGATATAAGACCACAATTGGTTTTCGAATACGTCGACAATGTCGATGGTATTGCACCACCGTCACAGGCTAGTTTATTCGCTCCTGCAGACGGTTCGGTACTCTATGATGTAAGTTCTTGGGTTTTGCAGGCCGAGGTCTCACCCATACTAGAATGGAATGCGGTTCCCTATGCTACCAGTTATACCCTTTACATATCCAATGACAGTGGTATCAATAAAATTCAATCGATAATCGATACCAATTACACCATGATGAATGATTTGGAAATCGGCTCTCTCTACGAATGGTGGGTTCAAGCGATAAATGGTACCATCTCTGGCCCATCTTCCGCCCGTTGGACCTTCGCCATCGGCTCTCCAATACAAAATACCGATAATGGTGATCATACCTGGTCTTACCATTACCAAACCGGTAATGAAGTATCGAGTATTGGTCATACTAATGTGAGAGACTCATTCCTCGACGAGAATAATCCTTTGCTAAATCACGGTTCGGATGCCTTACAATTAGGAGGAAATTGTGGAGCAGTAGCGACTGAATGTCGTATCATCATAGCTATCGATGCCGGGCAGGTACCATTGCCCACAATAGCAAATATTCATTCGGCAGCGATTAAATTCACGATTTCTGCCGAGGATTTCAGCACAGTAAATTCGATGTCGATTTCAGTTCATCCTCTTCTTACCAGTGCTTGGTTACAATCAGCATCGACTTGGAATGAATCATCTACAGGAATTGCGTGGTCGGCAGCGGGAATGCTGGCGGGAGTAGATTATGCTACAGATGCAATTTCAACCACAAATATCGGTCCTGGACAGAGTGAGGTATGGCTTGACCTTAGCCATGAAATGATGACCATTAACGGCGATTATTCTTGGATTATCATCGCCGATAATGGCGGTACAGCAGCGAGCATCACCTTAGCTCATTCAGAGGATAGCGATGTTATTGCAAGACCTTTATTCGTGCTCAACTACACCGATATCGAAAGAGTAGAGATTAGTCCTAATTCGTCAGCGGTGGTTTCTGCCGATGCCACCTTGCAATATAGTCATGAATTATTTGATTTGAATAATAATAGCGTTAGTGGTGATGTCATTTGGACGAGTAGTAGTGGCAGTATTGATGCTACTGGCTTATTCACACCTGCACAAATGGGCATACATCAGGTTACTGCATGCTTCGGTGTGAATTGTGAAACAGTCGATATCAACGTCACCTTTGGTGCACCAACCACTCTTGATGTTACAGCAAGTGCAACCATAATCAGTGCCGATCAGACGATGAATATCACGGCCGTAATCTATGATCAATTCAACAATGAGGTACCCGGTCAGCCTATCACCATGACTGCGAGCAATGGCATTATGGTCGACAGTGAATTCTTCCCCCACTCAGTCGGTAATCATACAATCTCGGTCTCTTGGACTACGACTACCATCGATGTCCCTATCGAGGTTATCGGTGGCCAAGCGGTCACTCTAGACTTGACTGGTTGCGATGCGGATATTCCTGCGGGAACCACTTGTATATTGCTTTGGAAACTATATGATCAATTCGACAACGAACTGAATATTTCGGTGGCAGGGGATCTCTCTTGGAGCATAGAAAATGGCACTTTTGACAATGTTTCTGGAGTTTATCTTGGCCATGCAGTCGGTGATTATACCATGGTGTTAAATTCTGAAATTGGACTTTCCGACCAGATTTCTTTATCTGTTCTTTACGGTGAAATAGCACAATTGGTAGTCTCTGTATCCAATTCGACAATTACTGCTGACGATGTAGTCAACCTGACCACCACACGTGTAGATGTGATGGGTAATGAGATTGCAGTGAATCTTCTCGCGGAGAATTGGAGTGTGGATGACGGCATTCTCATTCCAGGCCTAACCACTACTTGGAGCCCAGTCAATCGTTCATCAGGTACGGTTATCACTGCTTCATATGAAGGATTGCAAACAGAAGTTGTGATTATAGTCATTCAAGGAGCATTACAAGATCTTGAATTATTGGTAGATAACTCCGTGGCTACCGGAATGGAATTTTCAATGACAACCGATGATGAATTGACGGTAAGGGTAAGGGCATATGATGCAGATGGCAATGTGTGGTATGAGAATATCAATTGGGTTTTAACTCACCAATTATACAACGACCAATCGGTACTTATCGGTTCATCCAATAGCAATACCGTAATCTTTACACCGACCAAAGCAAGTCCAGCCACCTATACCATCACCGGTTCTTACACCGATGGTGTGGAGTACAAAGAGGCCAATCTCACAGTGATAGTCAGCGGAGGAGATCTCTATCGCATAGAATTACAATCACCATCATCGCCGCTCCAGAATTTAACGGCTGATGACAAATTGACCTTTGTGGCCAAGATATATGATGAAGATAACAATCTATTGAATGCAAATGGCTTGACCTATCTTTTGGAAGATGAAAGTGGAACTATAATCGACATCACCGCTAATCTCAGTGATAATGATGGTGTTTGGAATGCAGATCTAGTCGGCCAATATACCATTTCCATATGGCAACATTCTGCATCTGGCTACAATATCAGTGAAGTTGTTGAAATATCGGTT
>CAUYXQ010000104.1:0-5429 GCA_963577015.1 Candidatus Thalassarchaeaceae archaeon | reverse complement strand
TGATCACATTATCATCGACACGCCCCCTTCGCTTGGACTTTTATCTATCAATGCATTGTCCGCTGCCAATTGGGTCTTGATTCCAGTTCAGGCTGAATATTACGCGCTTGAAGGTTTTAGTATGCTGATGAACTCGATAAAGATGATTCAGAAGCGTATCAATCGTAACCTCAAGGTCTTCGGTGTGGTAATGACAATGGTCGATGTCAGATCTAAACTCAGCCGTCATGTCTGCGAAGAGGTAAATGAAAAGATTCCTCGTAAAATATTCAAAACCATGGTTAGAAGATTGGTGAAAGTCGCTGAAGCTGCCTGGTCGGGAGCACCAACGGTCCTGCTCGACAAAGCAACTACCAAAGGCTCTGGAGCAGGAAGCAAGGAATATTGGACTCTAGCCAAAGAATACCATCAGAGAACTCTGAAGATGCGCAAGGAATTCGGTGTTACTGAGCACTCTAGGTTATTGCTCGAAAAACAAGGCCGCCGATGATTTTGCCTTCGATAATTGCTTCCTTCAGGGTGCACTACGCGCGCAGGGTTAAGTAAGCGACCTACAGAAATGCTATCGGGGATGAAATGACCGCTGATGGAATGAGTTCAATAAGCGTAAGTTATGAGACGAGAAGACAATTGAATACCATGCGAACCATGGATGGATTCAAGAGTGTTGATCTACTGTTAGCAGATTTAATTCGAGAGCATAAGACCAAGAAAATGCGGGGCGAATTAGATAATTTACGCACGAGTATGAAAGAGATTGCTGACGTTAATGTCGAACACCTGATAAATCGCTTGAATCTGGCTCCTTTCAAGGTCTAGGTGTTCATATGGATTGGAGACCAAGAGGAGTACTGTTCGATACCAAGTCATTGGTAAGAGGTGTTTTTGATGCCTCTAGCGACGAGGCTTTGTTAATCGGGGCAGCTGCCTGTGGTAAGATCGAATTATTTGCTCATTCAAAAAGTTGGAATGCGATTTTGTGGTTGGTGATGTCGACACTAAAAGACGAATCAGGTTCTCCGGTGTATTCAGGGGAAAAACTCGGAGAACTACGTGAAAGTCTACCAATAGTTTTCACTTCTTGATCAGCGGTTCGACTCGAGCCATTGCGCTCCATACCATTTCCACTGCTCCATCGTCCAACCTTCTGGTAGACCTGCTTCTGGCACAGGTGGGGACTCAGGTTCGGCAGCCTGAGTCGGAGGGCCTGCTATTTCAGTTGGTTCTGTATCTGATAATTTAGCGACTTCCATATCTTCGACATCTGAAACAGGTTGTTTGCCCGCAAGATCTTCGATTGAAAGCCCATCCTCATAGCTCATTTCAGGAATTGAATCTACTACATCCTCATCGCTAAGATGGACCTTGTCTTCACTAATATCGAGGGGGGTGACCTCCTCATCCCAATTATCATCCGAATCGATACCGCCAAAGCCTGATGATCCAGCCTTATCTTCTAGAGCCTCTTCACCCACGCTTTGTGTTGGATCGAATGGAACTCCGAATTTTTCAATCAGACTCTTGTGTTTCTTTCTCTTGGACATAGAGGCACCGATCAACAGAAGGACCACTATAGCCGCAAATGCAGCGGTGCCTACAGTTCCTGCTTCGATTACTCGAGTCATATCAATCGAAGAAGAAACCCCGTCTTGTAAACCATCTCGTTGATTCCAAAGGAAATATGGCTTTACTACCTCGCCATCCTCAGCCCTATCTGCGAGATATATTTGATAGGCTGGATCACGCCATGCTTGACATTTTTCAGTGCTATCTTCAGCGAACTCAGTACAATAATCCTGTTCTGTTTGAATATATTCGTTGCTTGGTAAATAATCAAATCTATCATCGACACCATCCCCATCAGCATCGCGATAGCCGGTTGGGTTATTGGGTAGTTGATCGCCAAATGTCTTACCGTCTCCATCGGTCCAACCATCACCATCACTATCGATGCAGCCGTGATATGGCGCCTCTTGGTATACCAATTGTTGCTCATCGTTTAGAATAGGTAACCATGATTTGGTTGAATTACCCCATTCCCAAGAGCATTGATCACCCTGATACCCCAATAGTTCATCACCAAATCCATCGGAATCAGCATCGATCCATTGGGTTTTATCAAATGGGAATGAATCTCCTCCATCTGAATAACCATCCAGGTCACTATCCGGGCAACCATATCGATCAATTGTGGAAAATCCATTTTGCTGTGGACAAGCATCGCCTTCGGTTCCGTTTAGATTATCACCAAAACTATCCTTATCGCTATCAAACCACTGGGAATTGTCCTCGGGGAATGCATCACCATCTTCACCGTTGGAATTATCACCATAACCGTCGTTATCATTATCTATCCATTGATCTGGATTAATGGGGAATATATCGGAATTGTCGCCATAATCATCACCATCGGTATCTAGCCATTCATTAGCATTGTTTGGAAATGCATCAGAATTATTGCCCGATTGATAATCACCATAACCATCGCCGTCACTATCGGTGGTCTGTGTTGAATCCATGGGAAATGCATCAGCGCTATCCGCAATGCCATCTTCATCACTATCGAGATCGAATAATAGTATCTTCGCGGTCGAAGAAAATTGTGTTGCGACATAGATTTTCTCACCATCTCCTTGCCAAGAAAAGATGACTCTGTTACTGGTAGAATGGGACGATTTTTCGGTGAAATCATCCTCTGAGAGTACATGTAAGCGACCATTGCTAGTTCCAACCAGAATGTTTTCATCCTTGTCTAAGGCTAAAGAATTCACCGCCTGTGAACTTGAAATAGCGATATATTCTGAATTATGATCACTTGTAGTATTGAAACGATATACACGGCCATCGGAAAGGCCAACTATCACCCGATCTTTTGAATCAACAATCATCTGGGTTGGTGGACTAGTAAGTGAGGTGTGTTCTTTCACAACCACTCCATTTGAAAGTTGGATTTTCACTATGCGATCATTGCCGCCTGTGACGATTCGCCCATCGCTCAATATTGCAAGCGTCGTCATCGCACTTCCATGACTAGCGGTAATAATTCCAGTCTCACTACCGGTAGCGCCATTTGTATCATACTCAACGGCTCTTCTTTGATTGCCACCGTGGTGACCAAACCACATATCACCATCAATATCCCAGGCAAGAGATTGTACCGGCAAACTGGTTTCGATAAATCCTGAAACATTCTGTATATTGGTATTGACAAAAAATACCCCATTATCTACCCCCAGAGCGATAAATCCACCATTAAAATCTACCGAGACGGTGTTGATGGTAATATTCAAATCCAAAATCCAACTCTCAGTGAAATCATCATCGACCCATGAACCGACCCTGAGCACTCCTTCCTCCTCGACCAATAGCATCTCGCCTGATGGCATAAAGCCAATATAAGCGAGTTTATACTCAAATTGCTCTATGTCTCCGACTTCAATCAATGGTTCTGCCATTGTCGAAACCGGCATGAACGACAATAGAAGAATTGACAGAAGGACCGATGAGGCCATCCTCATAGCCCTTGCGAGAAGCGACTCACCTATCAATCAGACGGCACAATGCACTATATCGCTAATTTTCAGGCTCTTCGTCTTCATCTTCTATGGGCTCACTGACTGGTGCCAACACTTTTGCAATCGGCTTGAGTGTTGTTGTCACAGTCGATGATGGTTTCAGAGTAGTAACCGGTTTGAGTGTTGTGATTGAAGTGGCTGGTGATTTTAGCTCTGGTCTCTCTTTGACTTCTTCGGCCTCTGCACCGGTGACTGGATTGAGTACCGCGGATGCGACTGGATTGAGTACCGCGGATACAGGGGTAATCGACACTGCATCCCGTGTTGGCTCAAGCGTGTGCACTGGTCTCATCGTTGCTGTTTTTATTTCCTCGATTTTTGTATCGAGGGTGAGTTCATCGTCAATTGCGTCAACACTTGCTTCCTCTATCGCTTTTTGAATAGGGGATTGAGGTTCAGGTATCGTCTCTGGTTCAGGCTGCACTTCGACAACCGGTTGAACCGGCTGACGAATAATTCTTGGAATCGGTTGTGGTAATGCCACACCTTGGGTCACTTGTGCAGGTTCAGTACTGCCGACCATTGATCGAACTGGACGCGGTGTCCTAATTCCCACTCCACTTGCTAAACTACTAGCACTACTGGTTGGGGCACGCATTCCTCCTAAGCCCATAGTTGGCTGCGGAACTTGGGCCTTACCGCCAAGAATCCCAATCTGGGGCCTACCTGCTACGGCTTGACCGGCATCAGTCGACGCACCTAAGGAGGTCGGGTCAATACCTATTTGTGATTGTGTAGAATCAATTCCTTGGCTTGCAATAGCCTGAAGCCAATTCTGCTTCTTACCAACCTTAGAATCTTGGGTCTGTAAATCTTCAAACTCGGTCTGCTGTTCCTTCAGGCGTTCCTCGTCTAATTCTATTTCACCTTGGACTTCTCCTTCAATGGAGTCACGCATCTTCTTCTCAGCCATCTCCTTGAAGTTATCCATTTGCTCAGTCAAACTACTCAAACGATCTCGGATTTCAGCCCTCTTAACGCCGAGTTGTGCCTCGATTTCAGCACGTATCAGCGCCTCACGCTTTCTGATTTCAATAAGGGCCTTATTGCGCATGATTTCTTCGCGCTTGTCCAATTGTCTCTCGAGTTGAGTAGCGACTTCTTCTTCCTTGCGCATCCTGAATTCGGAAAGGCGATCTTCCATATCCAATTCCAATTCCAAAACCGTCTCCTCTTTCATCAAATCGAGGTCGGTCTCATGTGTTAATCTCTCATTTCTCAGACGAGCATCTATCTCTGACATTATTGCCTTACGTGCTGCCTCTTCTCTCGATTGGAACTCCAATTCTAGACGTTCTGCCCAATCTTGTTTCTTGGAATCATATCTCGCTTCCATCATATCACGTAATTCTGATTCTCTTTCATAACGGAACCGAACCAAGCGATTCTGAATCTCTGCCTCTCTAGCATTTCGATAGGATTCGAAATCGGAATCAACCTTTGCTTCTAATTCTGATTCAACCTCATTTTCTAGCGATTTGGAAATATCATCGACCGCCTTAGTGAAGGTCAAATCATATTTCTCTCGTAGACGACTCTTACGCTCAGATAATGTTTCGGAATAACGCGCATCGAGTTTTCTTTCAACTTCGACTCGAAGTTCTTCTCTTCGGCGTGCTACTGCCAATTCAACATCTTGGCGCATCCTCTCTTCCAATTCTTTGGTTTCAGTGGAAAGACGGGTTTCAAGTTCATCCTGTATTTGCTGAGCTATGTCCTCTTCAAGGCGAAGACTGCGCCGTTCATATTCGGCTCTAAGTCGAGCTTCGCGCTGTCTAAGGCGTAATTTGAGTTGTTGCTCTAAACGTTTGCGAATGCCACGACGAAGTTGTTCCTCTCTCTCTGCCAATTTAG
>CAUYXQ010000103.1:0-5526 GCA_963577015.1 Candidatus Thalassarchaeaceae archaeon | reverse complement strand
TGGCTCGGACCATACTAGCCGCTCTTTCCAATTCCTCGGCATCGAGTATTGCATTACCGTCTGCATCGTGATGGGTCGCCTCTTGTAAAACCGCTTGCCTATCCTCTACACCGGCAGCCGTCATCGCCTCACTTAGGTCCTTTTCTTGCCATGAGGTTTGATAATCTGGCATCACCGGTGCGATTTCGACTTCCTTTACTTTGGCCGCTTCACATCTTTCCATTAAGGAGATTATTGTAGGATGGCCGGGAAAGTGGTGTAAGGCTCGCTTTGCGATTGAATGAGCACCAGCTTCATCGCCCACGCGCTCTAAGAGAATGGCTAGATTGGCCAATGCCGGGCCGTGGTCTGGATTTAGATCAAGACAGATTGTGAATGATTGCTTAGCCCCTCGCGGGTCTTGCTTTGCCTCTAATAGCACCCCGCGATTGAACCAAGCCATCGCACAGGATGGGTCGAGAGCAATCGCTCGATTAAAAGCCTCCAATGCGACTGCGTGATCACCAGATCTACTGGCAACTTCGCCCTCAGCAACGATTGCTTCGACGTCAACTTCGCCCTTATCATTCACTGTTAAGGCTTCATTTTGTAGGGTTTCTTCTTCCGTTGTCTCCGTCGTTTCATCGACAGAATCACCACTATCTATCATCGATTCCAGTCCTGCAGATTTCATTGCTGCCATCATCGAAGAATCATGTTCATCATCTACTAAAGTGGCATTTGTGGCGTCGGACATTGTATGCACCATGCCCTGTGGGACACCTGCACGGCATAAGGATTGCCTGTTGCTGGCCCTGTGGGTTCATACGAGGTAACCCTATGGCCAAACCATGTCTGCTCAACCCTTGCACATATTGGGAATCTCAGGTTCATATGGTATGTCTTCTAAGAACGGATTACTCCTTGAACAAGCATTAGCAGTTGCAGCTGAAAGTGGAGCTGTTGTCCACTATTGGGATCATGCCGAAAGTCCTCTACCCTTGGTTGGAGCCGAGGGCTGCTGGGAAGATGATAACGTTAGGAAGTTTCAGGATTTGGCAACTTCTTGCCATGGATTCATCCTCTCCTCCCCCGAATATCACGGCACAATGTCCGGTGTGATGAAGAATTCACTAGATTGGCTTTACGATAAGCACGTAGGTGGTAAGGCCTTTGCTGTGATGTCGACTCTTGGTGGTATTTCTAATTCAAACACCCTAAATCATATGCGGATTTCACTACGTTGGTTACACGGTTGGGTAATTCCAGAACAGATAGCTGTTGGAAATGTCAAGGAAGCATTTTCTGAAGATGGCCGACTCAAGGATTCAGATCTCTGCGAAAGAGTTGACAATATGGTCGCTTCATTGATGAAAATGGCTGCATTCTTAGCAGAGGACTGACTTTGCTTCCTCGTTTTTCTAACCCGTGGGGCGGAACTTTCATCCTTTGCGAACCTGGACTTTTCACCATGGGTGCCAGCCGTCCACTTTTCGATGAACTCGAGCGGAAAGAAGTGGAGATCAAGCAACCTTTTTTCATCGGTGAGAGCCCTTTGACCCAGATGGAATGGAGTGCAGTAATGACAAATGAACCATCCCGCTTCAAGGAGGGTTGGTCGTCTGCCCTGCGCCCAGTGGAGATGATTAGTTGGTTAGATGCAATGCGCTTCATTGAGAAATTAAATCAAATCGACGTTGAAAGGAAATTTGAATTGAGCGGTTCATGGCGACTGCCAACTGAAGCCGAGTGGGAATATGCTGCCCGCGCTGGAACTCAAACTCGCTGGCATTTTGGCAATGAAGATAACGACCTCGATAGCCATGGATGGCACGCGGGTAACTCAGGGGCAACAACTCGTCAAGTTGGTCAAAAAACCCCCAATCCTTGGGGCCTGTTTGACATGCACGGTATGGTTGGTGAATGGTGTGCTGATGAAGCACGCGATGGTCGGAGAGTCCATAAGGGCGGCTCTTGGTTTACCGAATCAGAGTCAACTCGTTGTGCTGCTCGGGCTACCGCCACACCTGATAAAAAATCAGATGGCATTGGTATGCGATTGGTTTGGGCCCCACTCTAGGTGATTAGAATGAAATTATATCACAACCCAAGATGTTCAAAAAGCCGCGCTGCTCTGCAGTTATGCGAGCAAAGCGGCAAACAATTCACGATTATTGAATACCTGAAATCGGGTGTTGACGAGAATACTATTAGAAGATTGATAGACCGGCTCTCAAGCGAATTATCGACTTTGGTGCGCACTGATGAATCAGAATTCGATGCAAAAACCGATATCAACAATATCGATTCGGTTGTGAAATTATTGCTCTCTCACCCAAAGTGTTTGCAGCGGCCGATTCTCGACGATGGAAAGACCGCAATAATCGGCCGTCCTCCCGAACTGATTATCACTCTTCTTTAGGCACATGAATAACCGCTAGATTCAAACGTCTAAACTGATCTATTCCCAAGGCAACACGTTCACTAACAGGAGCGACTTCTTCATGAAAAGTCGCATCCATCAATTCACATATCTCAGCAAAGGTACGATTGCCATCCATCAATTCCCATAGTAGACTATTCTGTCTGTCTAAGCGTCGATGCAAGACCTTGGGCGCTCGCAATAATTTGGCAAAAATCCGCTCGATTCGCCTGAAGTTTTTTTCGATGACAATGCTGACTAATCTCCCACTTACCCCTTCGATTTCCGGCCTGGGGCCTATATCTCCCTCAACTGTCCATTCAATCGGTAGACGCATTGGAATCGCATTGGAAAAACGATGATTTTCGCTAGCTGGATTTTCCATATGCCTCATCTCACCAGGTCGTCAATAGTAATCCAATCATTGAGATTACCCCACTCAAAGCAAATAACTTGGTCAATTGTTGACGCTTGGCAATGTTTTTTGCATACCACGTGCCAACTCCAAAAAAGGATACAAGAAACCACAACCCATACCATAGTGCACTCGATTGTTGCACGAAATCACCTCACACTTGACCTTGGTTCGCATTCCATTCAGCCATTTTGCGATGGTATTCTGCCATTTCTTGTTCATAGGTAGTGGCAGAATCCGCTATCGGTGTATCCATCACTGTTTCAAGAGCCGTGCTGACTGTGGTTGTGGCTGGAGGTCCAGCCGATGCAGGTGGTCCTGACGGCAATTGCTGTTGGACTTGTGGTTGTGGCTGCGCATAGGCGACATGTTGCTGGACTTGTGGTTGTGCATAGGCGACTTGTTGCTGGGCTTGGGGTTGTGCATAAGCGACTTGTTCTGGTTGTGAGTTCCCTTGCGTAAAATGAGCAGGAGGACCCGATTCAGGTTTGACAATCCCATCTATCTCCTCTTCTTCTTCGTCATTGCCATGCTTTCGTAATAATATAAACAACAAGGAAATAATCAGTAGGGTGACTATTCCGCCTATTCCTAGCAAATGGTTCTGGTCTAGTGAGGATGATACCTCGTCGTCAATAGCCACTTTCCAGTAAATCGTATGCAAAACAGTCTGATCAATTTCCCCGTCATCACTGATTATGATAATTTCCATTTCCCCCGCCAAAGCACCAGATTCACGTATTACTTGACACTGCAGATTGTATTCTTGCGCACTGAGATGCCCGGCCGTCAATTGCACTTCTGTACTTTCTAGATGCAAAGCAATACCGTCGCATATTAGCCCCCATCCAGAGGGGACTTGGCCTGAGATGGTAAGGTTCTCACCGACGGTTGATGTTGATATCATATCTATTGTAAAAGGAATCGAACTGGTGCCAATTTCCGCTGAATCAGTAAGTCCTATTTGATTAACAGATAACGCTCGTCTGTCGGTAACAATGATAGTATGTGATTTTTCAATTGTTATCAAATCATCACTATCACCGCCTACTATTTCAAAGGTGAGAGTGATTCTAGAGTTCAGTTCAATCGAATCGAGAATAATGATTTCAGCACTTAAGATTCTCGAATCACCTGCTTCCATGTTCAAATTCAACCATTGGTTGACCTCGGCATCAAGTCCAGATGAGAGTAGGAAGGCGACCGCACCTTCCCCTACCGGTGAAGTGGAGAGTCTGATTCTAGCCTTTGCCCCGTAATCCTCTGAATTCCCCAGATTCCAGGC
The DNA here is from genome assembly GCA_963577015.1 of Candidatus Thalassarchaeaceae archaeon. GTDB lineage: Archaea > Thermoplasmatota > Poseidoniia > Poseidoniales > Poseidoniaceae > MGIIa-K2. The sequence continues at coordinate 1,425 of CAUYXQ010000103.1, read as the reverse complement.
GGTCATATTGATAATCACCGTAGAACCGACCTGTGCGGTTAACTCGAGAGATTCACCTGCTAGGAATGGCTCTCTCACCGATTCGGTAATAACTGTCAAATCAACAATATTGTCCTCGGAGTTTAGATCTGTGGTTCCTTGAGCAAATGAACCGACTTTGAATTGATGGTAGATCCCCGGGCTTTCCAGAATTGGCGGCAAAACCCATATGGTTATTCCGGCGACATCATTCAATTCATAAGAGACTGATAATTCAACACCAGCGGTGACATTTACCCCTTCACTAGTCAGCGCCCACCATTGCCATGTACTGGGTAGATCTATCATCTCAAAAGTAGCTAATGCCGGTCCATTACCATCATTTTCAACACTGACATTGATTGGAAAAGGCGTTCCGGGTGATATTTTTTGCTCCATTCCAATCAAACTCAAGACGATATCGTTTCTGGTTATTATCTCGATTTCATTCCACTCTGCTGCTTCAAATATAGTATCTGAGAGAGTGCTTGTGATACTTGCAATCAGTGAAGGACAGCGATCACCGGCTTGGGAATTACTTGGTGAGGTGATTCTAATGCGAAAACTCCCGCTACCCTGTGAGTTGATAACGATATTATTCTGGTCGAGTAATTCAATGACCCACCCCGGTCTTTCCTGATAGGATACCTCAGCCTGGAATGAATCAAGTCTGCTGCCGTTATTCCACACTTCATAAGTGATGTCCACCGATTCTCCAGCATCGACCAACCATAATTTATCCCTATCTATTGCCGACAATCCTACCTCAGCAATACTAACCATCGAGGCCTTTACCTTGATGGCTAAGGTTTGTGCTTTGTCGATATCGACCAATGGGGTAACGGTCAACCAGAACTCTCCTTGCGTATCGGGGGGCACACCCTCGGGAATGGTTGCACTGAACCAGAGCCAAGTCGATTGCTCGGTAACGATTGTCATTTGGTCGGATTGATTCCATGCCATGGAAAAAGTCCATCCACTTGGGGTATTCTTCTCGGAGATTTCGATATCGAATAATCCGCTCGCTTCGCCAATATTTTCAACTTCGATCGCAAAAGAGCAAGAACTACCGGGCAAACAACGTGCATCTTGTGCCGGCAAGATGATGTTTGGGATATTGGTTGCTAGAACCGAAACACTCACCGTGAGTGATTTCTGAATGCTTACTGCTGAACTGCTTTGGATCTTGACTATAATATCATTACTCCCCATCGAAGAATTATCATCTACTGATACCCTTAATTCGATATCCTTAGACTCTCCCGGCACTAGTGTGAACCCTGCACTGCTGATAGTCGCTCCACTAGGATAGGTGAAATATGCTACTTGGTCACTTGGCACACTTTCTGCGTTTAACAAATAGATGTCCGTGACATTACCTGTATTGGTGATTCGCAAACTATTAAT
>CAUYXQ010000102.1:0-5555 GCA_963577015.1 Candidatus Thalassarchaeaceae archaeon | reverse complement strand
GACATTAGTAGCAACAGGGAACATATTGTAACTGAGATAGCTCGACTCATGCCTATGGTATGAGAGTGGGGAAATAAACCTGTCCGGGTACCAATACTTCCGTAACCACTAGGTCGTATCCGCAAGCGTCCACTACTATTCTCTAAACGGTCTTGTTGTAGTGGCCAATTAGGTCATGAATTTCGCTATAATTACCGGTTTAGGGCATTATATGCAAGTTTCACAACCAATTTAATTCAAGGTAGAGGTACATCATTGCGATTCCCCAAGTGATTGCAGCAGCATTGACAGAACCTTTGGTCATCAAGCCTCGATTTTCCAATAACGCTCCAAGAAAACTGTCAACCTGACAGCCAAGCCAGCCAATAATAGCGACAACTGACGCAAGAATCAATCCAGTGGTAAAGCCCCCTCCGGAGAGAAGCCATGCGCCTATGGTGAGGGCTGCTATTGCTAAAGATCCTACAGCAGCAGCCAGTTGGCCGTTTGGAGAGAATCCACCATTCATTCCTGCCTTACATGGCTTCATGGTCGTTATCATACGCACTCGATTATCGAGGCAGCCGATTTCGCTGGCGAAGGTATCTGCTGTAGCAACTGCTACCGCAGCAGAGAAGAGCCAAATGCCATTTTCCCAATCGGCATTGAGGAATGAGAAAATAGCGGCTAGTCCTGGCAATCCACCATTGGCGATGACATTGCCCCAACTACGATGCCCATCTTTCGATTCGCACAGACCTTTTTCCGATTTCTCATCGAATTTCCACTTGGTAACTCTATGCGAAGCGGCGAGGAATCCCAGCAATATTCCCAACCAAGTCCAATGCCCGAGGAAACCAACAACGGAACCGAGGACGATTGCAGCGACAATCCCGGCCTTATCGAGGATATTATAGCGAGCTGAAACGCTGACTAAGGCGATTAATATCACCGCGCAAGCGATGATATTCTCGGTCTCAAGCCCCGGAGTCATCAGACCAGACATTATGCCACCAGTTTCATACTGCACCTCTACCTATACTAGTTCTTTTTGGAAATTTACCGGAAAGATACCTGCTTTGATAGCCCTACATTGCTAAGCGAGTTCTCTATTTATCCTTGACTGACGTCTTTACCATCGGGGAGATGTTTGACACTTGCCAATATATGGCGACCAACGAACCACAGCATCGAAATCAAGAATAACGTCCAGATTATTATGGCTAATATGTTGGTGAGATCATCACTATTGCGGAATGCATAGCTGACATACCACGAACTACCATTCCACAACGAATGGGCAGCGATGGCCCATGCTAATGCCCAGATTGGTGATTTTGGCAAAATCCAAGCCTTATCGGATGGGATGTCAAGCCAACGCTGAATCACCCCCCTCTCTTTTTGTTCACGGCTTGGTAATGCTTGTCCACTATGGGCGTCGATTAACATCCAATTTGTCGCTTCGGTATTCAGCGGGTGATTTTCTCCACGATTATGTTTAGATAATTGCCAACCGATAGCACAACCACTTATTCCAGTCCAAAACGCGTGGCCGGGGATTGAGCCAATACCTCTGACCAAAGTGGTCATTCCATAGGTGATGGCAGCATATTCGCCACCGAAGAGCGAGGCGAGAATGTACTGCAGATTTTCGAGCATTGCAAACCCGAGTCCAACTGAAAAACCAACCTGAAACCCACGCCGAGGAGAATCTATAATTCGATAGAGTGAAAGAACAAATAGTGCTTTGAATATCTCTTCACCAACCGGTGCGCTCACAGCCAAAATAAGTAATTCCCCAATACTATACGGGTCGACTGAATCGATGCCAAAAAATATCAAAAGCTCTGGGAAAAGCAATGAATTATTGATGATGGCGGGGAGTGTTGAAAGCATACCGGCGATTAACATCATCTCTGCCTGCCAGCGATTGGTATCGAGTTCAAGATATTCCATGCTAAAAGACCACCAGGCATGGACCGGTATACTAAATCCGATTAGCCATGCGGGTAGGGCAACGATAACTGCTAGCAATATAGCGTATGGATGGTCACTTAGCAACATGGGTAAGAAAGCGCTTACTGAAATAAATAGGGTGACGAAAAATACCGCCCAAAGGGTTTGTGAAGGTGGTAATTCAAGCGGTGGTGAATCCTTGACCAAATGGTGAGCGAAGCGTGTTGGCACAGGGGTGTTAATCCTCCTACCACTGGGTATGTCGTGGAATGAAAAGCCATCATCTGTTGGATTTGCGGTCAATATGTGAGTCAGGCGAGGCCGGCGAATCCAGATAAATAGCATGATGAGCGGTAATGAGAAAATCGATGCGCCGATGATGAGAAAAGGGTCGAGAGTCCAGAGGCCAAAGGCGATCAATGTGATGGCATTAGCGATGATATAGGTCAGTAACACTACACCGAGCATTCGCCAAATAGTTGCCCAAGGCGAAGATTTGCTGGCGATTACTAGGTTTGGGGGCGGCGCGGTCAGTGGTATTTGCGCCTGCATGAGATGACGAGGGCAGCGCCCCCTCAATTGACTTGTGTCCCCGCTCAGTTCGCCCATCATCCGTCATTGACAAACAGAAGTCCGCATAGAATACTCATCATCGCAGGGATTGCAGCGAGAAGGACGGTTGCTTTGAATCACTCGCATAGGAAGCCATAGCCCCACTCGTGTGGTGGTGCGAAGGTTTCCTTTATCGAACGCGGCGAGACCCAACGCAATAGGTTCAGCGGACTGCCCGCTTTGTCGTTGGTACCACTGCCACGTGCACCACCGAATGGTTGCTGGCCAACTACCGCTCCGGTTGGTTTGTCGTTGATATAGAAATTTCCAGCCGCATAACGTAGGGCATTGAGTGCGGTTTCGATATGTCGTCGGTCCTTGGCAAATATCGAACCGGTTAGGGCATATTCGGAAGAGGTATCACAGACCGAAAGGATACGCTCAAAATCATTATCCTCGTAAATGTGGATTGAAAGCACTGGGCCAAAGATTTCCTCGACCATACTCTCGTAGCGTGAATCTGCACAAAGAATGGTCGTTGGTTCGATGAAATAGCCCGTGGTGTCATCATAATTTCCACCGGTGACGATTTCACAATTTGGGTCGGCTTTAGCCCGCTCGATATAACCGGTAATATTGTCAAAGGATTTGCGATCTATTACCGCTGACATGTAGTTGGAGAAATTCCGCGGGTCACCGAGGGTTATTTTGGCGACTTCAGCACAATAATCTTCAGCAATCGCATCCCACACTGATTGAGGAACATATGCTCTGCTTGCAGCACTACACTTCTGGCCTTGGAATTCAAAAGAACCGCGTAGCATGGCTACCAATAGGGCTTGTCGGTCACAATCAGGATGGGCGACAATGAAGTCCTTTCCTCCAGTTTCACCGACGACGCGCGGATATGATTTGAGATTGTCAAGGTTGTTGGCAACATCTTTCCACATCTGTTTGAATACAGCGGTAGAACCGGTAAAGTGGATACCTGCCAATTGGGGGTGTGATATACAGATGTCGCCAACCATACTTGCTTTTCCGGGGATGAAATTGATTACACCAGGAGGAAGACCCGCATCCATCATCAAACGCATCAATCGATAATTGGAGACATAGGAGTTACGTGATGGCTTCCAAACACCGGTATTGCCCATTATCGCTGCACTCGAAGGGAGATTGGCCGCAATACTACTGAAGTTGAATGGGGTGACCGAGAATATAAATCCCTCCAAGGGGCGTACTTCACTGGAATTCCACATACTGGAAGGGGAAACCGGCGGTTGCAAATCCTCGTAGATCTGACGGCAATAATCGGCATTAAAACGCCAAAAATCGATTAATTCACAGGCTGCATCTATCTCGGCTTGATGACAGGTTTTGGATTGGTTGAGCATGGTCGAAGCATTGATTTCAGCCCGACGTGGACCTCGTAATAGTTCACTAGCCTTGAGGAAAATCGCGCAACGCGACTCCCAAGGCATATTCGACCACATGTCGTGAGCGGCAAGCGCCGACTCGATTGCTGAATTAACCTCAGCCTCTCCAGCCATATGCACTCTCGCTATTACATGGGAATGGTCGTGCGGCATTATCTGTTCGACAATATCGCCAGTGAATACCTCTTCACCATTGATGATGCAAGGAATTTCAATGATATCGGATTCCTGACGTGATAATTCCACTTTCAATTCAGTGCGTTCTGAACTTCCAGGCAAATATCCGAGCACTGGTTCGTTAACTGGAGTTGGCGGGCGCGGGACGTTGTTGACCATGACACCCCCATGAGGTGAACCTCTTAACGATTTTATCGACCTCGTCAATAATCAGAAGAGGTGGGCGAACCTAGCCCTGACTTTGGTTAATTTGGGGTTGATCATCACTTGACAATATCGGTTGTCGGGATTTTTTGCAAAGTAATCATGGTGATATTCTTCGGCAATAGTCAGGTTGATGGCTTTCTCGATTGTGGTGACTATCGGCGAATCGAAATTGGACCTCATCTCTCCGATAATTCTCTCAATAGTCGCAGCCTGCTCTGCTTCCATGGGCATGATACATGAGCGATATTGAGTGCCGACATCATTTCCCTGACGGTTCAACTGGGTCGGGTCGTGAATTGTGAAGAAGACCTCGAGTAGAGTTTCAAAGGTGATGATTTCTTCATCAAATTCGATTACTACTACCTCTGCATGCCCGGTTTTTCCACTGCACACATTATTGTAATCTGGATTTTTGGATTCTCCTCCTGCATAAGCGGGAAGGACAGAAATCACACCAGACAAGGAACGTAATACTCCTTCAAGGCACCAGAAGCAGCCACCACCCATTACGGCTATTGCCATAGGGGGCCGTGTCGTCTTTGCTTCTTCAATCTCTGCGTAAAAGCAGAGCAACTCCGAGCATTGCCACCAGACTCAATCCCGCTGTGAATCCAGGAAGTACTAGTGGATTCTGATCGGAATATTTGTCGGCAGGGATGTAATTCAGACGAACAGTGTTGTAATCCTCTGTGACTAGAGATTCATTGACCATTATCAGGTCTCCTGAACTAAGAGTACCGCTCTCATCGCTGTCGACAAAGGTAATCGGTGAATCCGGGCTCGGCGTCGCTGATAGTACCATGGTGATGTTGGTGTTAACACACACACTTTCGGTGGTGGCGTCAGCCTCTGTACATTGTGCTAGCACCGCTTTGTAGTCGTCTAGTGCGCCTGCATGCATAGGGCCCATGACGGCATAGATACCGCCGGCCATTTGATTGTGATCTCCCATGTCACAACCGGGGTCGGTTGGATTGGTGTTTGCGCAGTAGTTTTCAACGAAGTCCTGACATGCTGTTGACTCATGGTCATCACATACGCTTGCACTACAAGGAGAATCGGCGCCTCCCATGAATGGACACTCCTCTCCTCCATCTCCAGGTCCATCTCCTGGGCCACCTGAGCAATCAGCAGCGCCAATGGCTATGTCTGTGCCATTATGGACGCCAATCGGTATTCCACTTTCGTTGGCGAGACTGACATGAACATGGTAGCAGGTGTCATCAGTCCAGGTACTTTCTCCCCATT
>CAUYXQ010000101.1:0-5623 GCA_963577015.1 Candidatus Thalassarchaeaceae archaeon | reverse complement strand
GCTTCGACTGCGGATAGTCTAGCCTCGAGATTTTTGCTACGCGAAAGCACGGTCCAAGTCCAAATAGCAAGACCAATCAACATACCAATATATGCTACTGCGAGGTAAATCGTGTCTTCCATCAAATCCCCCCTTTATCAATAGTATCTTGAATATCGATTAGCCTGCTTTCCATTTTGGTCAGCTGGATGCCGCAGATGATGTGGCCGAGAACGAGCATGGTGAAAGAGATGGCTCCAAGCGCTAACACCATTCCCATGTCGGAATTCAAACTCCCCTCACTGGTAGCAACCACCGGCCCAGGGTGGCGAATCTGCCAGAATCTGGTAGCAAGATAGGTTGTAGGTACGAGTATAAATCCGTAGATTCCGAAGGTAGCAAAGGTATCTCTTGTCTCTATTCCATCCGGTTGGCTTTTTCGCCCTAATACCAAGAATATAGCCAATAGAGTGAGCAAGGCAAAAGTGTTGAGTCGCACATCGGTCCAATCCCAAGGCACCCCCCATTCTGCTGCGCCCCATATACAACCTGACCAGACCGCCATCAATCCGAAGGCGAGGCTAGCCTCGGCACTGGCTACATGCAGATTCCAACCCCATTCCTTACGCTTGAAAAACCAAGCGAGAGAGCCGATGAAGAGCAAGGTAAATGCAATCATCGCCGCCCAAGCACTGGGAACGTGCCAGTAGAATATCTTCTGAGAGATTGGTGCTTCAAAGGCCTCAATCGACACTGAAGGTGCCCATACCAATCCTAACCAGAGGGTGAGCCCGGCTCCGGCAAAGCCACTCATCAGTAGCAGATTACCCCAGCCGCGCATGAGGCTGCCTAGTGACTGCACTATGCCAATCTGTCGACCAGAATCGCCCATGGCAAAATCAAGGCCGGAGTGAGTAGACGAATCATCAATGCATTTGGTCTGGATAAGCGTAATGTTGCTTGATGCAGGATTAGGATCACACTGGCAGTAATCATTCCGACAGCAGCTCCGGCAGCGATGAGAGTGTAATCCAGTTTTCCAAATAGCGTACAAGCCAATGTTGTGAGGAGTGCACAGCCGAGTAGGACGTGAAGCAAGGAGTTTGGCGGGACTGTCCTCATACTGCGCCACCAATCACCACTGCGCGCTTCTGCAAGCCGTGAACTGATTGGGTCGCCGCTCAAACCCGCGGCCAATGCCGGTGCAAGTATTGCGCCGATTTGCATTTGAGAATCGAATTGAGTAGGGTCGCTAAGAGCGAGTAATGCACCGATTACCAACATGCCGGGTATGATGTTTTGAGAAAGTGAACCGAGGGTTCTGCGATCTAATCTATTACCGATATTGCTTTTCTTTGCCGGTTTAGATTTGATTTTCCAAGCGACTCCATCGCTGGGTGCGGACTCGATAACCGAATCATCGAAAGTGATGATTCGGTCGGCGCAGGCGATAATTTCAGAGTTGTGCGATGCTATCAAGACCCCGTGTCCGCCATCGGCGATATCTCTGATCAATCCCGATAACCTGCTGACGCTGGCCTCGTCGAGGCCTGCGTCGGGCTCGTCGAGAAGAATTACGGTCGGTGAATCGGCAATAGCCGAAGGTAAAACCCCGCTGAGCACTGCGATTTTTCTGCGCTGACCCTTTGAAAGCGATGCGATGCGGTCTTGGCTGCGATGCCCTAAATCCCATTGCTTGAGTAAGGCTTGACTATCGATACTCTTGCCACAAATTGCAGCCACATCGTCGATTCTTTCTTTGACCAATTCATCGCCCATCACACAATCGCTTTGCAAGCATAAACCGAATGGGGATACGGGCCGTCCATGTCGTCCATCTGAATCTCGAATAATGGTATTTGCCGCCTTAATGCAGCCTTTTTCCAAATCGATGAGCCCAGCACATGCTTCTATCACCGTCGACTTACCACAGCCATTTTCACCGACAAGCACAACGACCTCGCCCTTTTTCAAATCAAGGTCAAAGCCGTTGAGGACGGTATTACGCCCACGCTTTATGGCCACTCCTGACATGCTGAGCAAGTCGGGCATGATGTGTCCAGCGACCGCATTGGCTTCAAGCCGACGCCCCCTCGCCCCGACATGGACGCAGTTGGAATTTTCCTTCTTCTGCTCTGGGCTTGTGCGGTATTAGGTCCAATCTATTGGGCATTGCGAAACCATGCATTGGTTTCACTAGGATTGGTTTTGGGACTTCTTTTTGGCTATATCGTGCAGATGATTTGGTTATACTCAGGTAATTTGTATTTGATAGATGATCTGTGGATGAGGCCTTCTGATGTATTTGGTAGGGGATTTTATACCACTATAACCGCTGGTTTTCTTCACAATCCGTTCTCAGCTATGCACGTTTTATCTAATCTCGTGATAATCGCCCTTGTGGGAATCCCATTGGAGAAAAGGTTGGGCAGCACCCGGTGGATAATCATCTATTTAATTGGATTATTCGGCGGTTCGATCAGTTGGACAATAGCAAATCTGGGTAGCAGTACTCCTTCATTAGGTGCAAGCGGCGCTGCATTTGGTATTCTGGGAGCATATTTGGCAGGCTGGCCGCGTGATGAGGTCTATTTCCCATTGATAATAATTAGACCTTGGCCGGTTTCATTGATCGCATTATTCTATTTCGCTATCGAAGTAGTTCGCACTTGGCAGACCGTAGGACTCTCCCAACCCAGTCATGTCGCCCATCTCGCTCATATTGGTGGATTCATCTTCACCTATTTGACTCTAAATCGGATTGCTCGAGACGGCCCGGTTGCCCCTGGAGAATCGGGATTGAGAAATCAACCACTCAGTGAATTGCCGAAAGAACATCCCTTCATTGATGTCGATGAATTGTTGAAAAGATTATACGAAGAGGGTGATGAAAGGGAGACCAGACTGGCGTGGATGGAAGAAATCGCTGACAAGGCGAATTGCCCAGTGTGCTCTGGTCCTCTAGAACTAAAGAGACTACGGCTTAAATGCAAAACCGATAACTTGCATTTACATTGGCCATGAACATTTTCCGACCTATCGAAGCATAACATTGATGTCAATTAGACTCGCCCGAAGGGCGGGAGTAACATGTCCAACCTACGCGCAACGCTCTTGGTCATCATACTTCTCAGTGCAGATTTATTGGTGACAATCGCTACAGTAGAGGCGCAGTCAAGCGACCCGGTCATGGTCGACGGCTTGCCATCACTACAGTGTGGCGATGAATTGTGTTTGATTCCCAGTCGCGATATCGCCCGCGGTGACCATTTTGCAGTCGAAAGTTGGGGCTGGTGGTTTGCATATGGACCAGATCTAGATTTCAACGGCATGGATGACCGGTTGCAATATGTGATCGATGGAGCAGAATCGATGTCTACGACCAAGAATCTTGGCGCAGACGGTAGAAGCACAGTCGCTATCACCGTCGATTTCGCTTGGCACCCAACCTCTGATGATATCATTGCTCTCAAGCAAATCTTATTTGCTCATGGCTGGGTAGAGGATGGATCGTGGTTCTACGTATTCGATTCAGTCGATTCGATTTCACTTGACCACGTGCCAGTCAGTGCCTTAATCGACATCTGGTCGCTAGAACAAGTAGTGATTGTCGAGATGCAGAATGTCATGGTTCCTACGATGGCGACTGCAGCCAAAGCGGTTCGTGCTCGTGATTCGGATGATTATACCGGCACACTACACGACCGAGGATATGATGGTTCAGGCATTGTGATTGCGGTTCTGGATAGCGGGGTCGACAATGAGCACCGCTCACTCAATGATTTCGATGATAAGGAGGACGAACCCGATTTAGATGCTTCTTCTTATTCCGACCAAAAGTGGTTAGCGGGGTATGATGCCACCAGTCAAGCTTCCAATCCAGATGGAACACAGGATCCCGATGATGGTCAGAGTCATGGTACTCACGTCACAGGAATCGCATTGGGAACCGGTGGTTCTAGCCGAGTTCATACCGGTGTAGCTCCTGGTGCATTCTTAGTCGATGTGAAAGTATTGACCGATTCTGGTGGGACAAATTCTCAAAATTCACAGTCTGGGATTCAATGGATGATAAGTAACCGCGACACGGAATGGCCAGGTACAAATGATGCTAAGGGTATTCAGATTGGACAGATGAGTTTTGGCTCGATAAGTTCTCCTTTTGGTGATGATGATACCGGTGATAATGGCACAAGTACCGAAGCAAGGTTGATCAATAATGCCACCGAAAATGGAATCGTTTGCGTAATAGCAATCGGCAATGATGGCCGTCATCGAGTCGCTTCGCCTTCCAGTGCAGATGGTGCGATTACCGTTGCTGCAGCAGATGACAGAGATACGGTGAATCGCACTGACGATTTCAAAGCCAGTTATTCCAATTGGGGGCCAAGGGATGATGATGGCGATGAGGATGAATGGGATGAACTCAAACCAGACGTGATTTCATATGGCTCAGGGATAATGTCTGCTACTGCGGCGACCGGAACCTCATTACCTGGTGCTCCAAGGCCGATGGCTGAAGATGAATACGATTCGAAGGATGGTACTTCGATGTCCACGCCGGTGGTATCTGGTATCGTCGCGATAATGCTACAGGCAGATAGTAGTCTTACGCCGCAAGAGGTCAAAGATATCTTGCGAAATTCTAGTGAGGTTATAACCGATCCTTCCGCTAGTTCGATTTCCGATACTTGGAATGACAAATGGGGCTTTGGTTTGGCCGATGCATCCTGTGCAGTCGATACCGTTCTCAAACGCAATTGTACCCCTCTGACCGATGATGATGGCGGTGTAATCATCGATCCCCCGGCCAATGACTCCGAGTTAGCAATAAGAATCGACTCACCGGTAAATGGCACTTGGTTAATCGGTGGTGAGATGATTAGTTTCGAGGGTTCAATGCTCGAAGGAGCGAGCATTCAATGGGATAGGGTCGAGATTTCCTTGGAGCAGAGACTCGAAGATGATGAACCGATAACACTGATGGATTGGACCGAAGTCGGTGGTGATCTCGACGCATGGTTCCTCGATGTTCTAATTCAGAATGATTGGCGTCGCTTCGATGAGGATTTCACATTGGTAAAAGCGAGAGCGATTTCCGAAACGGAAAGCGAGGTTTCAGGTGAGTCTTATATCTGGACTAGAATCGGACGGATGACCGCCTCGATATCCTCTCCATCTTCAAATACTGATTTGGTAGGAGCAGTTTCGTTCAGTGGCATGGCTGAAGGCGTTGAGCATGGTGTTATCGAATATCAAATTAATAATGATCCATGGCTAGAAGCAGTAGTCCTACCAGAATTGGATTATGGCAGTCAAGAATGGTCTTTTAATTGGGATTCGACAACGGTAGAAGATGGTACTCACAAGGTTGGTGTGAGAATGGTAAACCTTACCGATGTCAAGACTGAAACCGTGTCCCGCACCTATACCATCGACAATATGGAAGCGGCTCCAGCACTATCATTCCAAGGTTCAATCGAGATTATAGATGGTAATCTCCCTGCAATTGAAGCGGTGGCTGGTTCTATTCTGGAGATTAGATTCAATGTGGTCAATAGTGGTGATGCAGTAGCGAGGGACCTACATTTGGTTCTCAACGCATCTGGTGAAAAATCCGAAACCTATCCTAATGAGGGCAGAG
>CAUYXQ010000100.1:0-5659 GCA_963577015.1 Candidatus Thalassarchaeaceae archaeon | reverse complement strand
TTAGCAGAGAGAAAGAAGGTTATTCAATCGAGGGTAACCATTTTAAAATTGCCGCAGAATTATCTTCTTCGATTATCATAAAGAGGTGTTAATGATGGCAGAAGATACAGTTGATGATGAATCGGAATCGGTTGAGACCCCTGAAAAGAAACCTGTGGGTGAGTTGGAAAAACTACAGGCTGCCGAAAAGATTCTCTTTGCAATAGATCGTCAAATTATTACTGAAGGAATTCGTTTAGTGATGATATTACCTGCGGTAGTCATCCTCTTTCTCTTCTCTTCATGGGCATATGCTGGTCCTTCGCCTTCATGGTGGTTAGGAAATATAGAACCCACGCTTGGTTTCGATTTTTCGACGACGATGGCCGCATTGGCTTTAGTGGTTATCATTGGTTTCGTTCTCAGTTTGGTGGTCCATCGTCGGCGCTCATTACTTACTCGAGACATATTTTTCATGCGTGTTGAACACTCAAAACAATCCAATCGTCCCGTTACTTCCTTGCATGGTTACGATTCACTCAAAAGGCGTATCAATGGCTTGATGAATCGCCATTCGCTCACCGTCTATCTGAGTATTGGTGCATTTGTTGTCACCTTTGCAGTTATCTTCGTTGGTACATCAAGTCCACTCGGTAAGAAGGGGATTCTCAGTGCCACTTCACTCATCAGTATCGCAGTAGGTCAGCACCTCTTTACCAGACGCAATAAGTTCCACATGGTCGAAAGGTCTGGAATGCTTTCGGCTTATGATCCCCCTATGCATCCCTCGACTCTAAACATGGTATTCAATGAGATAATGCGTACTCACATGGACCCCCTTCTTCGCAGTGATTACGAGGATTTCTTAATCGAGATGATTGAACATCTATCAAAGGATATCTCGTGGGAATTAGCCGTTGAAAGAGTTCTTATCATCATGTATCGGCGTCAACGTGGCGATCTCGATCGTGAGACAATGATGCTTGAATTAAGTGAGGTTCTCAAAGACTCTGGAGTTGTATTCGTGATTAATCACGAGGTTTTCAGTGAGGAAATGTGGGAGGTACTCTTTGAGATTACCTCGAAGAGGTGCCCCTCTTTCTATCGTATGGTCGCTCGCATGGAGCAGGATATTGCTGTTGGTAGAAAGCCACCAAGTGACGATCTTTTATTCGACGTCGATTTGGAAAACGTCGTTACCGAAAGGGCAAATCTATTCTGCTTTTTCCACAACATTTCCGACAAGCCGCGCGATATTGTTCTCCGTGTTCAATCGCCGGATTTTAGGCCAAATGACCTAGCGATTAGATATCATCTCAAACCGGGTGGTTCTTCCGGTTACCCCAATGGCCCTCTGCCTATATCTACCAGAGGCGATGAAGACCAAATCGGGGCGATTTCCAGTCTCTTACTCAATGGAACCGTAGCTTGGCAGACTCTTTTGCCCGAGCATAACGGTGAGGCCACCGTTTCTATCCGTCTTGAGGACCCTTCCGGTGATCTGGTCGAGGGACGGCAGATAAATGTCAGGGTCCGTTCCGAATTCAGGTCACTTGTCCGAGAGACCAGTTCATTGGTATGCACGATACTGGGCTCCCTGGGAATCGGTGTCGCGATTCTTCTACAAATCCTTGAATTATTCAGTAAGGTCTGAACTGTTCTATGAACAGAGAATTGAAACACTCCTCTCACTTGCGGCAATCATGCGCAAACCCTCCCCTGAGGAAGAACAACCCGATGCTGATCTACGAGATCACCTGCATGCGATGGAGTCCAAGGTGCGTAAGTTACGAGACATACGTAATGCGCATCACGACGAGGCCAAGCGTTCGGCCGACAAGCGTAACAATATCCAAGCACAATATAGCGAGCATCGCGAGAAACTCGACCTCGATTTAGCAGAAGTCAGAACCATACGTTCAGAAGTCAAGGCCTTCAAGGAGCGCCGAAACGCGATTCAAGCACAGATAAGAGATTTAATTGGGCACTCTAAATCACAAAGAGAAGCTGGAAAGGATAGCAAATCTGCAACCTTTGAGTACAATAAATTGCGTTCGGAAGTCGACAATCTTGAACACGTGTTTGAAACCCGTGGTGGAATGTCTCCAAAGAAGGAGAAAGAGACCATGGAGAGCCTAAAGCGCATGCGTAGGCGTCTGGCTGAATTGGAACCAGAGGTCGAGGAAATAGCAATTATCAAAGTCGATCTTTCAAATCGCGATGAGGCCATAAAAACCCTCAAGGTTGAGGCAGATGCTGCTCATCAATCAATGATTGATGCAGTGGATCGCGCCAAGATCGCTTCCAAAGGTCTCGATGAGCTGTTCGCCCATCGTGATTTCCTCAAATCGGAAGGAGATAGATTCCACAACGAGTTCATCGCTGGTAAGGAAAAGGCCGATGAGGTTCACCAAAAAATTGTCAAGATGATGGATGAGGTAAACGAGGCAAGAGACAAACTCAAAATGGCTCGAGTCGAGCGTGAATCTTGGATGTCCGTTCATAATGATTCAATCAAGAAGATGATGAAGACCGGTGCTGAATCCGAAGAGGTGGCAAATGCCTTGGTCGATACATTACTAGATAGTGGAACTCTCACTTTCGGTGGAACGATGAATGGCGACGAAGGTCTGGTAGTAAAGCGCGGTTCATCGCGCAAGAAACAGATGCGCCGAGTCGATGCTTCTGCATCGAGAACTCGGAAGTGAGTATTTGCACGGCGTAATAATGGCCGGTGGTAGAGGGACTAGGCTATTGCCACTTACTTTGAACCGGCCCAAACCGATGGTCGAAGTTCTTGGTCGACCAGTGCTTGATTATGTCAAGGATGCAATGGTTGCCGCAGGAATTGAGGATATCATCGTAACCACCGGCTTTCAAGGCGAGGTGATGTCGATGCATGTCGATTCATGGAATAGTAGAGATGTCAACGCCTCTATCAATCAAGAATACACACCGATGGGGACAGCCGGTAGTGTCCGTTTATTGTCCGATAAATTGACTCAAACCTTTGTCGTAGGTTCTGGCGATAGTGTCGCCTCGTTCGATATCACTGAACTCTTGCGTTTGCATAAGGAAAAAGGTGCGATGGTCACTATGGCTTTGTGGCAAGTAGAAAATCCATGTGAGTATGGTATCGTCGGCTTGAGTAGTAGTCCAGGTGGCGAGATAGATGGTGATCTGGAACAAGGATATATCTCCAGGTTCAAGGAAAAGCCAAGTCCTGAAGAAGCGTTCTCCAACGTTATCAACGCTGGACTTTACATCATCGAGCCCGAAGTCCTACAAATGGTGCCAGAGGGCGAGAAATATGACTTTAGTAAGCAATTATTCCCCCGGGTTCTCGAGTTGGGAATGCCGATGTACGCCAAGACGGTAGAGGGTATTTGGTATGACGTAGGTCATCCTTTGGAATTACTCAATGCCCAGCGAGCACTTATCGAGATGCGTGAATCATTGCCTTTTCCAATGCCTGCAGGCGAGGTACTTAGCGATGGCTCATTTATCGCTAAGGGCAGCAATGTCGCTGGAAAAATAGAGCGTAGTGTCATTCTTTCTAATTGTATG
The DNA here is from genome assembly GCA_963577015.1 of Candidatus Thalassarchaeaceae archaeon. Classification (GTDB taxonomy): domain Archaea; phylum Thermoplasmatota; class Poseidoniia; order Poseidoniales; family Poseidoniaceae; genus MGIIa-K2. Next base: position 2,113 of record CAUYXQ010000100.1, on the reverse strand, counting down.
ATTTCTAGTGAATCATCTATTAAAGATAGTTTGATAATGAGTGGCTGCACTATCGATGGAAATATCGATGGTAGTGTAATCGGAGAATCCTGTGTCGTCAAGAATTCCAACTTGAACAAAATGGTAATCGGTGACCAACAGGAACTCGAATCGGAGAATCTTGCCAACCATCGCCTCCCTACTGAAAATTAATTCTGCTAAACAATCATCTCTATTTGAATATTAATCATTGAACCACTTGATTGATAAAGGGTTGTGCAAGAGGCAACACAGTATGAAAAGAGACGGTGCCGTTGAGCGTTCATATGATCGCAGTTGGAGCGAAATAGAAACCATGCTTGAGGGTGCAGTAGACAGGTTATCTCAATGGAAATCATGGTTTGCTCAATGCCAGAAAGACGGTGACCGTGATGGTATGAAAGAGGCGGCCCGCAATTACAAGGCTCTTGAAGGAGTGGTCAAGACCTTGCGCTGGACCTTGGGCGAGAAGGGAGTTCCAAGCCCACTGGATTGAGATTCACAATTCATTGGGCACGGGGACTTGATCCATATGCAAAAACGCGAATACTGCCCACCAGGTAACAATGTCCCATGAATGGACCAGATTTGCTTCCCCAGTGGCGTCTTCAGTATCCATATAGCCGCGCATTGTTTCCAATTTGTCGCAGGTTTTGTGATAGCAAGGATAGCCATCGACCACTCCATTCCAACCTAGTGTAGCAACTCCAATCTGTTGGAAAGAATCATGGTCACTTCTTGCTGTTGGCGATTCATAGATTGCAACCATGTCTTCATATTGGTCTTGCCAAAGAGGATTTTCCCCTACAGCAGCCCATTCTTCCTTTCCTCTCTCCATTTGGTATGCTAAATCAAGAGCATCAGAACCGATCCATTCTGCAAGATGATACATTCCAGGTTGGTCGATTACATCACCAGTACCATCAGGTCCAAGATATACCGATAGAGCATAATCTCCAGGGTAATTTATTCCAGCCATGTCAAGATTAAGGTAATTGGAAACAGTCACTCCGTTAGGGAGGTCTCCAGCAAATGCACCTGAACCCCATAATCCCTCTTCTTCCGAAGACCACAAACAGAATACCATTGTTCTACGCGCATCAAAATCTGCTAATGCACCTGCAGTCGTAAGTACCATTGAAGAGCCTGCAGTATTGTCATAGGCACCGGTTCTAGTGCCATATCCCTGTTGATCAAGTCCTGGAATAACCGTAATAGGTGTAGCATAAGGAGCAATGTCGAAGTGGCCACCAAAGACCAACCATTCATCGGGGAACATTGTTCCATCTTTGTAGCCGCAGATATTGACAGCCCACAGAATTCCTGTTTGGAATCGGTGAACCTCTGTGCGTAAGCCATAGCCTTTCATCACTCCTTCGAAATAAGTGATGGCATCTTCGTAAGCCGGGTTTCCATTGCCAATCCAACGGTCGAGATACCCGACTGCACCATCGGCTAGGTCGAGCGGGTCTGGAGTTTCATCGGTGATGAATTCCACCCACTCGTAAACCGAGCGGCCATCAACCCAGCCATCGCTAGCACCAACTCCTTGATCTGCGCCTAAGTCAGCCCGGAAAGGCCTAGTTGCTTTCATTGATTTCACTACAACATCTCCACCATTATCTAAACCAGATGTCAACCAGCGCCAGCGGCCATCAGGGTCAAGATTTTCAGTTGTTTGAACCGCAGAATCCATGCCTCGATTATCCACCCAATCACTCCATGATTGAGTTGAAGCCCGCATTGGCCATGCGTTGCGGCCATATTCTCCAATCAAGAGCAAAGATTCATTGTTGCGCGGTGGTAATAACCATTGCAAGGTGATGGACTCTCCGGCTCGCATGTCCAACACCGTTCCATTCTGAGCCCGGTTAGAGCCGGCATCTATTATGAAGTAGGGAATGTAAACCGCGAGATCTTTACTGGCGGTTAGCGTGACTTTTTGCCAAGTTCCAGCTTCCAGTGAATCCATTTCGGCAATCACAAGGTCGGAACTGTTCAATGACTTTTCCTCCTCTTCCCCAAAGCAACCACTAAGGCCAGCGGACAACATTAGTGAGACCAACAACATGGCTCTAGGCATAGACTGCATGAA
>CAUYXQ010000099.1:0-5669 GCA_963577015.1 Candidatus Thalassarchaeaceae archaeon | reverse complement strand
CGTTTAGAGGTGCGGGATCTTTACCAATGTCTGGTACGATTCGTAGTTTTGTCAAAGGAAATCACCTCTTGGTTGGAGATTCGGCGGGCATGGTTCTCCCCTCCAACGGCGCCGGAATCACTATCGCGATGATCGGTGGTAGAATTGCAGGGCAGGTCATCGTCGAACACCTAGCGACGGGTATATCATTGCATGAATATGAAAAGCGCTGGCGCAAACAGATGGGGAGGGTGATGAAAAACTCACAGCGCTCATTTAAGATTGGAGGCATTATTCTCCGATTTCCCGATTGGGTGATCAATCTGGGATTCAACCGCTTCACTCGTTTTTTCGTCTGGCGAGCGATTACTTGCAAGCGGATGTTACTGATATTTTAGTCATTCAAAGCGATTGATAACCATGTCACTAATCGCTTGAAGTGCGGATTTGGCCTTACTATCAACAAAGATATCAAGCGCAGACCTCGCTCTTTCGATATGGGTCTTTATCAGAATCTCAGTATAGGTGATGCTATCAGCCCAGGTTAACAATTCGATTAACTCATCAAACATCGAATCACTGAAACCAAGTATTATCTCAGCTAATCTTTGTCGCTTTGGCCCGTGTAAAACCGTCAATGCATGAATCAGGGGAAGGGTCATCTTACCTTCGTAAACATCGGAGCCACGCGGTTTACCCATCCGCTCATCGCCTTGAATATCTAGTAGGTCATCGACTAACTGAAAGGATATTCCCATCTCCATACCAAAACGAAGCAGTGCTTCTCTTTGCTCTTCTGATGATTCAGCGATTAGAGCAGCCCCCTCGCATCCTGCCGAAAAAGGACCTGCGGTTTTGCCCTTGACTATCGTTAGATAATCATCGGGAGAAGTCGTCAAGTCCATCACGTGATTTATCTGTTTAAACTCTGCACTAGCGATTAACCCACAGCAATCTGCAATGCTGGCCACCACTCTCCCATCCTGCCTCCCCCCTAAGGCAAATCCCTGAACAAATAGCCAATCACCGGTAATCAATGCTTTTTCTTGACTGAAACGCTCATGTAAAGTCGGTAATCCACGTCGGGTTTTGGCATTATCATTGATGTCATCATGAACTAGTGTTGCAGTGTGAATCATCTCAAATGCTAGAGCGATTGGCAATATGTTCTCTAGGTCAGAACCCCCTACCAATTCATAGGCAAGAATAACCAATAGAGGGCGTAAACGCTTTCCCCCAGCGAGAAGAACATCGCCTGCTAATTCAGCAACTTGGCCGTGGCTTGGAATCGCCTGTTCAATGTAAACCTTCAGCCTTGAATCAACCAAATCTTTCAGGTCGCGCAAACACTCCTGTAGAGCCAACTCATCCATTACTTACCCACAGGGGTGCCCTTCTTAACGAGTAGTCATCAGGATGCTCCGCGGGCTGGTCCCGCCGAGGTGTTCGCGTGAGCGAAGTAGAGAGGATAGAGTTACTAATCCCAGCCCAAGAAGGCGATGGCGTCAGGGCCGCAGCACTTCGTTTTTTGCAAACAGATCACCATGGTTTCGAATTCGTCGCCAAGGAATCTCTCGATTATTCGACCTTGGTGTCATTGCTGAAATCCGGCAATGCAGACCTCGCAGCGGTCTCGGCATCGTGGTGGTATCAAAATAGGGATAATGGCTTATTTCCGGCATTGCTCTTACCGAGAAAAGAGCCGACTCAAGTTCTGATCAGTGAAGATAAGCCAGATTATTTACCGCGTAAAGCCATAATCGTCACCGATTCGGAATTACTTCGCCGGCAAATGCTACGCACTAGGCCAGACCTTGAAATAAAGACAACAGAGGAACTTGAAATCGATGCTGAAGACGATGTCGAAGCAACCTGTATTTTAGAAGACATGCGAATAAAGGGCGCTATCAACGGCTATATCATCGGTCGCTCATTACACGAGGTCTTGCCTTTTAGATCGAGGCGCCACACCTTAGGAATCCAAAGAGGAAAACCCGAGCGTGACCACTTTATTCCCCCTCCCCTTGAAGGAATTACAATTTTCTTAGCCCGCAAAGGATTTCCTGAAACCACATTCGCCGAGATAAATGATGGCGGAACTGCTGTTGCTCTCAGATTGGAAATGGCTGCTCTTGATGCCATAGAAAGGAGTTTGCACCCACTGGTTGGTATGGTGATTGAACAGAGAAAAATCAGCACTTTTCTCAAAGAAGCCGAAAAACATGGCGATAATAAGATGATAGAGAGTCTAATCAATGCGGAAGGTAAGCTGATAAAGAGTGGAACTCGAATCGAGATGATTATCGAATTATTGAATCCTGAGGGTAAGGTGACCGCACGCGTAGAACGGTTATTTGATTCCAATAAGGCATTTACTTCGATGGCCAGGGTAATAGAGGAGTGGAAAACACTACTCGAAATAATGACTATGGAACACAAAGAGGATACTCGACTTGGACTAAGTGCCAGTGGAGCGATGATGAAACTAAATTAATCACCATCGATTAATCTTCGCAAGCGCTCACGGTTTCCAGCGATTGTCTGCTCATCGCGATTTTCACCAGAAAGTAATACGTCGTAACCATTGTCGAGTAATTCTCTCTGGAATTCAATCATCTCGACCGGAGGGTTAACATCGATAATTTCTCCGACCGAACCATCTACACCTCTTGCAGTTGCTTCCCACGAACCAGTCATTCGCTGTAATTCTTGAGCGGTCTCTTCGATTACGTCAACCGCTGAGGACTGTGAGGTAATCGCTTCTTGGAGATCTGCTACTGATTCATTGAGCAATTTTCTAATACCACCTAATCGCTCAGCTGAGGAGATTATTTCACTGCGTAATTGCTCAGCATCTCCATTTTTGGCATAGCGTTTATTGGCTCGGTCTAATTGTTTAAGCGCTTCGATTGAACCCGCGATAATTGCATCTTGAATGGTGGCGGCCTCACCGATTACCGGATCTATTATCGATAATCTCTCCCTGATACGGCGCTCTATTCCCAACTCGACTTTTCGCATGTCATCGCGAATATCGACCATCAATTCTGCGATTAATTCGTTGGACCTTTTTGTTTGTGATCTCGCTGACTTTCCGTATCTGCCCATACCAATCCTCTTATTCCCCTCTCGGCTACAGTGCTTAGATATGTCGGGGGTGAACCTTTGCCGTCGGTAAGGACGATTAGACTCATAGAATGCCCATCTCAGCCATTGAGTATAGCAAATGAACAAATACTCTATTTGTCGCAACAGGAAGCGGTGACTGGGCATGGATGCCAAGAGTGAACTCCTTTTGCAACTCTATCAGGCTCGACTAGATCGCCTGAAAGAGATAAGTGCAGAGCATTCCATAGTGCGCACCGGATCGGTAGAAACCATACGCTCACGCCTGATTAAAGACTTGATTCTCGAGCAATGGGATTTGGATGATAGAGGCATCAAAGCATTGCGTAATGAAGAGATTGGAGGTATACTTGCGGTCTTTGGTATCAAAAAGTCTGGCTCGATTCGCGAGAGAAAACAACGCCTATGGTTACACCTAAATCACGATAGCAAACAACTCATACCCGAAAAATTAGATATTCTTTCACGTGATGAACTACATGAATTGTGCATCTCACTCGACCTACCGCGCTCGGGTAACAAACAAGCCTTGCTGATGAGGGTAGCGGGGGTCCTCACCTCCCAATCAGGGTCATGGGGCTCGATAAAGAAGAGTTTACGACGCCCCCGTGGTAAAGCAAAAGCCCCAATTATCCCCTCACCTTCCGGCGATGATGACGAAATGCAGCCAGAACCTAGCACTGAAATCTCCGCTCCAGAACCGGTGGCAAGAGGCGAAGAGGAATTCATCGAAATCGAATTCGACGATGTGCCTCCACCGACGGTTGAAGTAATGCCAACCCCCAAAGAAATAGACCCTGTGGCATTGGTCGCATTAGAAAGTAGAATGCCTGAGATTGAAGCAGCATGTCGCGATTTCTTAGCTCTTGGCAATCTTGATGATTCTGCAGATGTGAACTCTTTTATCGAGAGTTTATCCTCACAAGGATTCAATGTTGAAGATGTAAACCTTAGAGATGGTGTCACTCAAGTTCTCCAGGTATTGTCGACACGGGCACATGAAGAGGATGCCGCAATGCACAGTGGCCCAAATTCATGGCGTGAAAGAGAAGAACTTAGGCGCTTTGAGGATTCCAGACAAATCCTTAGAGAAGCCCTGTCAGGAATTCTTGAAGCCGCTGAAGGAGATATTATCAAAGCACGCATGAACTTTGAGGAATTAGCACGAGAGCAAAATCTCGATCTCAGAATGCCTTCGATTTCAGGGAGAATTCATGCACTATTCGATTTACACATAAGTATTGACGAAGCGCATGCCGCTTCAGATCCGCGCACTGCTCGCCGAACAAGAGTCGCGAGACTACTGCAGCATGGTGCAGTTCATCTCGACCATCGTCAACGACGCACCCTTGACCGCTTAGAGAAGAATATCGCTGGACTTGAGCAATTGGTCGAGACCATTCTCGACCGAGCAGAAGGGGTTTATGGCGAGGTCGAGCAAGCATTGGTTATCCGCTTCTTGGAAAATAAAGGCTACGAGGTCAACGATGCTGAATTACGACCGCGAGTCTTAGCCGCCGCAGGGGTAATCGGTGCAGAATTAGGACACATATCACCAGCGGATATTCCCCGTCTAGCCCCTGGAATTCTAGTCGATGATACACAAATGGACTCGATTATCACCGATCTAAAGAGACTGGCAAATCAATTCAGAGGACCACAGGCCGAAACTATAACCACTCCTGAGGCCGAAGTAGGTGAGGCGGTAGCTGATGCCAATGACCGAATAGGAGAGATGAAGGCAAAAATCGATGGGATAGACGAATTGCTTTCACGACTAGACCTAAGTTGAACTGTGTTCACAAGGGCGCCCTTCCAAACTACGTTCTTTGGAAGGGGGGCCGATGCCATTTCTGTGGGCTAATGTCCGCTTATTCTGAAATTATACCCTTCAGAATATCTGGATCGATTTTTGATTCGACTTCAATAAGCTGGCGAATTACCCTAGCAAAGTTGCTCCATGAAGAACTCTTTAGCCCGAACTAGAGAATCCGCACGAGCAGGGGGATTTCCTTCCACATGAGCGCCTCTATTCCGCAAGATTCGGATAATCCATCGTCTTTGCCAGCGTTCGTTCAAAGGTAGTCGGATACCTAGGAATAATTTCCCAGACATGTTTCCATTCTTGTCGATTCTAGCAGTCCGCTTCCTCAAATGAACGGCCTTGGGAAGCAGTGTGAATTCTTTCTCGCTGTCGAAGGAGTGGTGCGCTCCTAGATAGACGTGCAAGGTGGCATTTGGTAGTTGAGGCATTAGTCCTTCAACCAGATGAAGAGGAGTCCAATCATCAGCATCTCCGTGAAGAATCAAAATGGGCGAGTCTGACCAATTTTGGATATCAGGGCGGATATGAGCCGCTGGATAGAATGGCAGATGGGCGTCAAATGGAGCCCCTAGAATATCGATAAGTGGAGACCATGCTGAATACAGTGCTACAGTTCCGCCAAGGCTCCATCCTGCGATTCCAATCTTTCCAATTCTAGGATCTTGTTCTAACACAGAACGAGTTCTGAAAGCGTCAACAAGCATCATTGAATGGGTTACTGAGAGTTGATCGTCAACCG
>CAUYXQ010000098.1:0-5683 GCA_963577015.1 Candidatus Thalassarchaeaceae archaeon | reverse complement strand
GTTACCGAGTTTTCATTCAAATTATTCTGGCAGATATTCCCGCTGGCAATCGTATTGGTCGCAGGCGGATTATTCGTATTCCACTCCGATGTATTACAAACCGGCTCATGGCGTCCACTACAAGGATTCAAGGTAATAATAATCGCCGGTTTGCCCACACTTTGTTCGGTATTTTGGACTTTGGGAATAATAGGATGGCTGGATTATGAAGTAACGATGACGGTGATTATTGTCGGTCCGATATTATTGGCACTAGGTGTGTCATATGGCCTGCATATCACCAATCGCTACGCCGAGGAAGATGGTACTAAGGACGAGAAAATGCGGCAATCACTTTCCTCTACTGGCAAGGCTGTATTCCTTTCGGCAGTGACGACAGTCATCGGTTTCATTTCTTTGACCTTCACGCCGATGGCGCCTATTGCCACCGTTGGTTTCGCTCTTTCAGGAGGGATTATCGTAGTTTATCTTTTGACTATGGCAATGGTGCCTAATCTCACCTTGCTTCTCGATTTACGAAAACCAAAACACCCTCCACTTCCGGTATTTGAGGCTGTGGTAAAAATCCCAATCAACTATTCACGGATGGTCATCGCGATCTTCCTATTCCTAATTATTATCTCGGGATATTGGGGCCAGCAGAATGTAGAGGAAAATATCGATCTCTTGGGTATGGCACCTGAAGGTGAGGAACCGGTAATCAAGATGAAACAGTATTCACGCGAATTCAATGCTGGGCAGATTGGTATGGTTCTGGTTGAGGGAAATATCTCTGGCGACCTCGATGATAGCGACCCGACCAATGATGACCCTGCAGGGCGCCTCAAACAGATAGAGGTACTTGAGAAGAACCTGAATACGGTCGAGCAAACCACAGCGGTAAGTGTTGTTTTCCTAATGAAATCCGTCGGTATCGGCTTCAATGCCAGCGGAACTCCAATCTACCAATTGGTCAATCAAACATGGGTTCCTGATGACATTCGTCAAACCGCACAGGTTCTGCTCGATCGCGATGTGACTCAAGATGCCACATTTTGGGACTTGTTGATGACCCCTGAACTCTATGGCTTACCAGGCTCTACCGCCTCGCAAATCTTCTTACTCGATGTATTCTATGCCAGTTTGACCGATGAGACGCGCGGTCTTTTTGTCTCCTCTGATTTCAAACGCAATTTGGTCTATGTCGATATGCCCTTCATTCCCGTGGCTGAAACCAAGGTTGCAGTCACCCAAGTCAATCAGTATGCTGCTTTGTCATATGAAGGTAAAATAGAGGTCAATGAACTCACTGGAGTAGGGGCGGTGGCGATTGCTGTCAATGAGTTGATAGTCAGTTCACAATGGTCTTCCCTCTTCTTTGCCATCGCTTTAACCTTGATCACCTTAGCCCTGGTTTTCAAGGACATCAGATTCTCGATTTGGACGACGTCACCGGTGATTGCGACGGTAGCGATGCAATGGCTAGTGATGTGGCAGATGGATGTTCCGTTATCACTGGTGACGGTGATGATAGGTTCTATTCTAGTGGGAGTAGGTGTGGATTTCTCTATCCACATAGCCAACCGTATCAAGGAATTAGGTGGGGGGATAGAAGCGATTCGCTCAGCCACTGTCTCGACTGGAATGTCGTTATTTGAAGCGGCAACGGTTACCACACTCGGTCTGGTCTCTGCTTACCAAATTCCGATTCCTGAAATCAAGCCTTTCGTCACTGTAATCATCATTTTGCTCTGGATTTCAGCGGCTAGCGCTCTATTGTTATTGCCTGCGATTTTCGTTACCTTAGAGGAATTCGGGGTGGGTTCAGTCGGTGGTGCTTCAGCAATGGCCAAGCGCTTGGGATTGGTTCACATCAAGGACTACAACGATGGCGATGTCATCGCGGTTAGTTCAAAGGAAGAAATCATCGATGCATGGTGATGAGAGTTTTGAAATGCGGACTGGAACTGCCCTGAACATGGCGAGATTTTGGCTGGTCAAATCAGAGCCCCATGTCTATCCCTTTTCCCAACTCAAGGAAGATGGTCAGACTCATTGGGATGGAGTACGCAATTATCAGGCGAGAAATTTCATGCGTGATGAGATGAAGGTCGATGATTTAGTCTTATTTTATCACTCAAATACCAAACCCCCACACATCGCCGGTTTAGCTAGAGTTTGCAAAGAAGGCTATCCTGATTACACATCTTGGGATATTGATAGCAAATATTTTGACGCCAAATCGGACCCTGATTCACCGCGCTGGTTTATGGTTGACATCGAGCCAATCGCTGATTTTGAGCCCAATCTTGATTTGCCTACACTCAAAGAAATGCCGGCTTTGGAAGGAATGCCGTTATTGGCTAGAGGTCAACGCCTTAGTGTCCAACCAGTGGCTGCTGAGCATTTTTCCATCATCTGTAATGCCGGTGGTTTGGGGGGTCACTTATGATTCCAGTTAGTGAGAGAGCTGCTCGAATAGAGTATGCGATTCGAGACGTCGTAGTCCCGGCAACTGAATTGGAAGCCCAAGGTCATGAAATTATCAAATTGAATATCGGTGATCCAATCGCCTATCCTGGTTTACCCACTCCCCCTCATATGATAGCCGCATTTCAAAATAGTTTGGCGCGTGGCGAGACTGGTTATTCACCCTCATATGGCCTAGCGGTATTACGCGCTGCAATCGCAGATGATGAGCGTTCTAAAGGCTGGGGTTGTACAAGTGATGATGTCTATGTGTGCCATGGTGTGACCGAAGCTCTGCAATTGATTTTCGCGGCAATTTTAGAGCCGGGATTAAAGGTTCTCGCTCCCGGTCCTCACTATCCGCCATACATGGCATATCCGCAGATGTATGGTGCGCAAACGATAGAATATAACCTAAAATCAGATGATGGTTGGAAAATTGACATGGCTGATATCGAAGAAAAAATGGACGATTCAGTCCGGCTCCTAGTGGTGATAAACCCTAACAACCCAACCGGAAACGTCGCTAGTAGTTCAGAAATAGACAGTTTGCTGGCTATTGCAGAGAAATGGCCTAATTGTATGGTGATCGCCGATGAGATATATGACGGACTCGATTTTACTGGCGAACAGGTTTCTGTAGCTTCACGCTCGAGCAAGGTCCCAGTATTCACTCTCAACGGGGTGTCCAAGGTTTACTATGCACCTGGTTGGCGAATCGGCTACCTAGCAATTCATGACCCAATCGCTTCAATGCCACTGGTTCGTGATGGGTTAGAGCGTCTATTGCGTTCCCGTCTATGTGCATCGACTCCTGCGCAAATGGGTTATCTCTCAGGTCTGGTCGATGATAGATCATGGATGGAGGATTATCAAAAAACCGTGCTTAGTCGCAGGGATTTATGTATTGAAAGGATTTCTCAAATCGATGGTCTGGAAGTGGAAAATCCCGGTGGAGCCTTCTACATGTTCATTCGATTAACCGATGAGAAATGGGCCGCTGACGACAAGGCATTCGTTCTCGAATTACTTCATCAAGAACATGTTTTAGTGGTTCATGGTAGTGGTTTTTCACCAATCAAAGGCGCCGGTCATTTCCGCTTGGTGTATCTCGCCAGTGAGGCGGTTCTCAAAGATGCCTTCGACAGAATTGAGTCCTTCTTGATAAGGTCGCGAGATGCGATTGATTGATGTGTGTTAACCCACTGTCTCCGACATGCGCAGTTGGCTTGGGCTCCTTGGCATCATCACCCTATTGCCGCTGGCATCAGCACAAACAACAGTCTCGAGTTATACCACTTTCGAACCCACTCTTCTAATACCGCTCATCATAGCCATCATCGCAGCAATAATCTTGCGCAAATGGATGGTCCCTCAGCAATTATCCTCGCTTCAAGTTGGATTTGAGATTGACGATGATCTCTATGAAGTCCATCGTCTGACCAACGATCGAGAGGACGCAAAGGAACTTCTTTCATTACCTGGGGTGAAATTTGCGCTCGCATTATACATGATGGCCATGACTGCAATTCTGTTACTTATCATGGAATTATTCTTCAATCCCAATGTTTTTTACCTGCCAAATATCATATTGATAGGTATTCTATTTCTCATCCCGGTATTTATCTCACCATGGGAATCGCTCAATATTCAATTGAGTGGCAAGAAAGTCCAGGGCATAGGTAAGAGTAAGTTCAAGGGATTGGTTCTACGGTTGGTCACCCTTTCGGTTTTGATAAGTGCTACCATCGCTACTATCGTCTATGGAAGGATGCAAGGTGTCGGTTCGGATATGCCCATTTGGTATGCCGTATCGATGCTGGTTTTCATGGCTCCAACCATCCTAGCCTATGGCCGTATTATGGGTGCTTCATGGAATATGCTGGTCATCGGTAAGTGGCGAACCATCCTTGGCCGCAAGAATCCTATCGACCCTGATAGAGTAGGATTTGTCGGAAGATTATTCTCTCTAATTCTTTTCATGTTCTTATTAACCATGCCATTCGCCGCAATCAACGGCATTGTCACAGTCTTTCATGTGATGGTCAATAAACCCGATAATGCTACAGATGTTTTGAATTATGGCGGGATAATAGGCCACGAACTCTATCTATTAGTCCAAAATCATCCGATAATATCTCAGATTGAATATCTCAAAACTCTGCCCCAAGTTCTTTCAGTCTATCTTTCCATCAATATTGCAGTGGTTGGACTTGCATTCATTTTTGAATTACTACGTAACCTGTACTTAGGAGGCCAGACCTTTGGTGGTATTGGCGGTGTCATGCTCGCCACACCTCGTGAGATACGTACCGAAGAAGCAGCACAAAGTAAGGTCCTCTACTTTGCATTCGCTGGTTTTAGCGGTTATACCGCTCTACTATTGTTTTTGGTTTGCTATAAGGAATTTGGCGATTTAATGCCCTATACCAATTGGCTTGAGGAAAGGGGATTCAAAGAGGATGTACGCCTGCTCGCCACTTGGATGTTCATCGCAGTTGGTCAGGCTGTCTTCCTGTTAACATGGGTTCTTTCAATAGCTCGTTTCGGCCATCTACGGCGCTTGAAATTCGATCTCAACCCCGACGAACGAAGGGAAGGTGCGGTGATGAGTGGTGGTAGTGACTGGATGCGTGATACCGTCGATCAAGCTGCATTAAACGAGGATATAGATGCATTGATTAGATTCCAAGTCAAGGATTTCGAAGAGGACCCAGCCCTTGTTCGTCTCGAAAAAGCCCGTGCAAAAATGCTCGAACATGCATTGAGAGGGCTATGGCCCAAAGCCATAGAAGAAGCGCGTAAAGTATTGGCTCAAGCTGGAGGTGATGATGATGAAGCGAGGATGATTATAGCGGTAGGACATCTCGCTAGTCGTCGGCTTGACGCAGCGCGTGAATCACTGCATAACCTACAACAACCCGAGGGCTATGATGAGCCAGAATTACTTTCTTTCATCCTCGAATGGATGGACCCATGGCATGGTGCGGTTGATGAGGACGATCTTTGGGATTGGGAAAACAACCCATGTATTGATCACCTCCACAATATGATGCGCATGCTCAGAGATTGGTCGCCGATTCCAAGTGATGGTTCCATCCATCATGATTCCTTGACCCAATGTGCAATGCTTTCACAAGTAGCCTTATTACGCGCCCAGAATTTACACGAGGATGCTCTGAACTTAGCACTTGAAACAGTAAAGAGCAATCCACTTGGTGCGCGACCAAGGATA
>CAUYXQ010000097.1:0-5683 GCA_963577015.1 Candidatus Thalassarchaeaceae archaeon | reverse complement strand
CAAGACAATAGAAGGTAGGGCGGTTTGAACCCTTTCCTTGTTGAAATGCGCCTGAATCAGCCCAAGCCTTCTGCCATTTTGTCTCTGAATGAGGGGGGTAGGACTCCGACATCGACAAACACTCCACTAGGGCTACGTTGAGGCGAGTTCAGGGCTCGATTTGAACCATATGGTCAGAACTCTGTTGTCTCTAGCAGGAATAGAGCTTCTCTAGTCAAATGATAACGGTTTTTAAGACCTGATTTTCTCTTTTCAATCAAACCATACTTGTGCAAGGTCCGCAAGTGATGACTGATAAGCTGCTGAGATCTCTCTAGTCTGACTGCCAGTTCTGCTTGTGTAGGATATTTTTTCATTTGCTTATCGTCATCCAATAGGCGTAATATCTTACCTTGAAGGCTATTTGGATCTGGAGAGAGAGGGGGTAGTGGTAGTTTCTCGACAGAAATACCGGGGTGAAGATCACTGGTGAAAGGATAATATCTGACCAAACGCCCATCTTTTAGTCGCCAAACCATCTCCTCGTCCTCAAGTATTTTCAGGTGGTGGGTAATCTGCCCATTTGACATACATAATTCTTGCATCAAGGCACGGAAATGACAGCCAGGATTAGCGGTGAGATATCCCATCAAACGCCCTCTCTGGTATCTCCCATCATTGGTTTCGGTGGTGCGTCCAATCAAACCAAGAAGCCAAAGTCCAGCCGAGGTAGCAGGGATTCTCCAACTTTCATTGGTTGCAATCGATGCAAAGAGAATTCCGAGAATACCTGTTGAAGTAATTACAACAACTGCGGTGATCACGAGAGGATTGGTGCTTTCATCCTCTATTTGCACAGTAGAAATAGAGTCAGAATCTTGCGTGATATCTTCAGAGGCCGCAGGTATCGATTCAGAAATAACCTGAGTGATTATAAATCCATTAACGTTGAATTCAGAGCAAGTGAGCGGTATCGCTGCATCGAGCGTAGAATATTCGCCGATAGCACCTACCTCGGGGCTCCAACCAACTTGGGTTGGCGCTCCGCTGAATGCCGACATTGAATTGCCATCATCAAGCAACCAGCATTCACCGTTTTGAGTCGGGACCATCGACCAAGTACCGCTTCTTATGGATTCGGTGGGAACATCAACCTCTTCATTCTGGTCTTGCTCTGTAGTAGTTTCTGCTTCCACAGTCGGCAAAGGCAATTGGAGGCTAGACTGGATAGGTTCAACATTGAATGCATTTATTATTGATACTCCAAGATAATATTCACCATCGCCGAGGTTAGTGGAAAGAGATGGGAGTGAAAGAGCGGCATCAGCACCAATTCTTTGGACCAGCGTGCGATCTGCACAATCGGTAAGTAATTCTGCAACCTCATCGGCTGAAGTAGCGATAGTCACTGAAATTTGACAATTATCCGTCCAGAAGATATCGGTTGCAATATCGGTTGCAAGTATTGGAGTGACGGTGAGTAATGTCCCTTCTTGAGTAACTTCGTAGGTTAATTCAATATTTGCTTCATTACATATTATTCCAGTTTCTTCAGAAAAAGAAATTGGTATCGAAGTCCAAATACTATATTCTGGCGCTTCAGCAAAGAGGGTATATTCACCAGGAGGAAGGCCGCAGCCGTTATTATCAAACATGAATATCTCTGGTTGGTTGAAGGTTTCAATTCCACCACCGGCCTCGATAAGATTGTGAATTTCAAATTCATTACAAGTCTTCAAAGATCTGGAGTCGTGGACAACCTCCCCGTTTTGATTCATCAACCAAGTTTCCACCCTGCAGGTATCGGTAAAGATTAGCGTAAAATCCTCGTCATCTTGATTGGTCAATTCCACACTATTCTGCAACGAACTGGTCTCTGAATCATATTCTCCTAAGATAATCGTCATCTGAAGGTCGGAAACATCAGCCTGGTTAGTAGCATTATTTGATTCGATACTTATGTGACTACTCAACACATTATCTCCTAAGGCAAATGAAATATCATGTTGACCTGCTGGTAAATCCATCACGGTTTGTAGTAATGGTCTGATTTCAAACGGAAGCAAAACCTGATCGCCGGGTAAGCACGAACTCCACATATCCTCAACTCCATCGATGTTTGAAGTTATTTTACAACCCTCCTCGCTAAATTCAATACTGGAAGCAGTAGGATTGTAGAGATTTAGGGTGAGTAGTGCGCCACTACCCGCACGCACTATTCCATCCCTTGTCGCCAATTCAATATCTAATTCAAGGGCAGAATCGATGGTAAATGCTGATTGAACCTCTACAGGTATCATAGTAGTCAGTCCACTTCTTTCCAATATAACCTCTATTGAATATGTTCCACTTTCAACCAATTGGCCATTATCATCTTTTAGATCCCATGTCAATTGATCGAGAGAAGTGACACTAGCGGCACTCAAATCCAAACCTCTACTTTGGCCAATACAAGCAGACGATCCATCAAGAACGGTCTCAGTCGGACTGTGAATGACAAGATAGGCATGGCATGAGGGGTCGGTATCAATGGTGATCGCATCGCCTTGATTGATGATATTGACATCAAGTGTTATGTTTTCTCCAGCGATGAACCAATCTCTTGCCGGAGAATCTACCAATGTAATCTCAAGGGAAGGCTGCGTAACGTTGGACGCAGAGGCAGGCAGCGCCAGAATTAGCACCGCTAAAACCACGAAGTACAGCTTCCGCTCCCTTCCCATGGAGTCCTTATGGACCATCATCCCTTAGAAGGGATGTGGTATGTACCGTTAGTGAGCGCAATGGTTGAATGTATTATTGAGGACGATGAAATCATTGTATTACAAGAGCAATTGGGCGAATGGGACAACTTGAATCACCTGATTATTTGCAAAAAGACTAGTGAAGCGGCGATAATAGATCCTTTTTCGGGCAAGTTTTGGCTTGATATTTGTCAGAAAAATGATTGGAAGCTGAATCAAGTTTGGTTAAGCCATACACATTGGGACCATTGTAAAGGCGTAGGCGAACTTGAAGATTGTGAGATATGGGCCCATGAACTTGAATTCGAGCGCGGCTGGGACGGCCCGCGCAATCACATGTGGCAAAATCTTCCAAATACTTCAGTTATTCATAAATTGGGCAATCTAACGTTCAAAATGCATTGTACACCCGGACACTCCCCTGGTCATACCACCATTATAGGCCATGGATTTGTCAACTCTGGCGATTGCCTATTTCTCGGCCGTTGTGGCCGCACTGATTTATTTGGCGGTGACATCGACTCACAGAGAGAATCGCTGATTTATCTAAGAGAAAAACTGCAGGAGATACCAAACGATTGGCTAGTATTGCCCGGGCACCAATATCCACTTCAAGATGGTAGCAATCCTACCTTCCTCAAAGTTGAACAATTATTGTCGGGTAATGAGGCATTAATAGCGGTAGATGATGATGATAAATGGAATAACTTAACCTTCTTGGCATTTGACGATAATATGGCAGAGAAAGCTCGTCGGCAAAGGGCAATGAACCAATAAATCACAAATCATCTAAACTCAACATATCAGGGATAGCAGCCTCTTGTACAGCCTGCTTATCCATTTCATATTGCTTCCACTGGGGCACAACTTCAGCCCCAGTCCAGCCTAATTCTCGGGCTTTATCCAAATCACCTTCCTCAACATAGAAATCGATCCATTCCAAGCGGCGCTTCTCTTCATCGTCCAATTGGCTGGTGATGTACAATTCTTCTTGCATCGTCTTCTTTGTTTTCTTACGTGCCATTTGCTTTGAAACCATCGCGGTTAAAATCAAAGCAAGCATCAACAAAATCGAACCACTGATTATTATCAGGGTGGTAGAGTCAAGAGAATTTTCTACCTGTTGATTCGCCTCATCGCGCAATTCAGCATCGCTTTTTGTGATTAAACAAGTTACCTCGCCGACTAAACCTGTTTTGACCGAAGAATCGTAAGGGCAAGGGTCGCTCGTATCACTCACACCATCTTCATCATAATCTGGACAACCAAAGGTATCTATGTATGAGGTGCCAAATAAAGTGCTACAATCATCTGGCTGCCAAGCCCCAACTGTGAAGTTATCACCAAAGCCATCACCATCTGCATCTTGCCATTGCGTGTAGATAAAGGGAAAAGCATCAGGATTTAAGCCAGTGGAATTATCGCCATGACCATCACCATCAACATCAGAGCATTGACTTTCAACGGCAGGAAAAGCATCTCCCCACTGGTCACGAACCGTGACATTTATCTGCATTGAATCTTCAAATATGGTGGTATTTACCCATCCATAATTATCCCCACAGCCATCTCCATCAGAATCTACCCACTGACGCGCGTCTTCATAAAAAGCATCATCCACATCTGCCCATGTGTCACCATCTCGGTCAGGGCAACCCTGACGGCTATTATTATCGGAAGTGCCATAGGTTTCAACGCATTCATCACCATTTGGCACCGATTGATTATCACCAAAACCATCACCATCTGTATCGTATTGCTGATAGAAATCATCGGGAAAAGCATCTAGAGGATCGACAATACCATCGTAATCGGTATCAGGACAACCCCGTGCTCCTTCTATGGTAGTAAGAGCGTATTGTTCAGGACAAAAATCACCGTTGTAGTCATTGGCTCCGTTGTTGTCACCAAATCCATCACCATCGGTATCATTCCACTGGGTTTTTTCATCAGGGAATGCATCTCCACCGATAACATCCCTGTCACCGTAACCATCTTCATCTCTATCGCTACATTGGCTGCCGTCCAAAGGGAATAAATCCGGGTTATTACCCTCTGTAGAATCGCCACACGATGATATTACTGCAGTCATATTCTTGCCATCGCCATCGCTGTCATTCCACTGAGTTGGGTCGTTGGGGAACCTATCATATGCATTGGACCAACCATCATTATCAGCATCGGGGCAGCCAAGCCTATCTTGAAAGGAAGTGCCGAATTCTCCTGGGCAGTAATCGGCATTATTACCAGTTGGATTGTCACCATAGCCATCTCCTCCATCGCTATCACACCATTGGCTTGCATCGGTAGGAAAAGCATCCGCTCCATCTTCGCAATCAAGGTTAAAGAGCACAGGCCAACCAGAAGTTGGGTTTGACCAACCATCACCATCCTCATCATAACACCCATTTCGATCGTCTGAAGAATTCCCAAACACATTAGGGCAACCATCGGCAAAACTTGCAGGTTCAGGTT
This sequence comes from Candidatus Thalassarchaeaceae archaeon, assembly GCA_963577015.1. Classification (GTDB taxonomy): domain Archaea; phylum Thermoplasmatota; class Poseidoniia; order Poseidoniales; family Poseidoniaceae; genus MGIIa-K2. The sequence continues at coordinate 485 of CAUYXQ010000097.1, read as the reverse complement.
CATCCCCAAACCAATCACCATCGCTATCCTCATGCTGGGTTGCGTCATGGGGAAAGGCGTCGACTTGAGTAGCATCTGATATATGTTGGCCTGGCCAATTACTCGGCCTATTATCATCCAGCAACCAACTGATATTGTTGAAATTATCACCCCAGCCATCACCATCGGTATCATTCCATTGATTTTTATTCATAGGAAAATCATCACCGGTGTTGTTGTGACGAAGTGCGCTGCCTGGTTCATTGTCCCAGTCGGGATTATCACCACGGCCATCACCATCTGAATCGGCCCATTGTGTGTCGTCGTATGGAAAAACATCGCCTTCGTTGGAGTAACCGTCACCATCGTCATCAAGGCATCCAAATCTATCTTGCCAAGAAGTCCCATTAGTGTCGGGGCACTCATCACCTTGATATGCAGGGAGAGGGTTATCTCCGAATCCATCACCATCAGTATCATTCCACTGTGTGGGGTCTTCGGGGAAT
>CAUYXQ010000096.1:0-5769 GCA_963577015.1 Candidatus Thalassarchaeaceae archaeon | reverse complement strand
GTTCAATATCGATTCTTTTGTAGCCTCGCTCCTTAGAATCAGCTCCAGCCCGCTTTAGCATTCTACGCATCCAGCCGAGCATCATCAATTCCTTCATCTGACCAATCGAGGCGATGAAGGATGCGGGATTACTGCCTAATTGCGAGTGCTTACGAATTCCTTCTTCGGTTTGATCTACCACATCATAATAGAGCAATAGTAACTCCTCGACCGCGGCATCGGTAACCGGCATTCCACCAAACATTCTCGCCATCCTTCTCAGTGAGACCGGGGTTAGTGCAGTGCCCTCTATCTGCCCCTCTAAAATATCGTCTTCACTAGGCTGGTGAATGGTTTCCTCGGAACCGTTTGATTCTTGCCCTCCAGCAACGGATGGTAAATGACGCGGTTTTATCGTATTGACTCGGTCGGCTTCGGCTGCTTTTTCTGCACTTTTTATCAGTCGAGAGAGGTTGTCTTCAAGATGTGCGACCATCGCTTGAACCGCTTCTGAACCGACGCTGTCAACCTTGCTAACTCTTTCAAGCATCAATTCACGAGTTCTACTATAGTTAAGACGAGTGCGCTGAGCATCGTCTAGAGTTTTCTTCTCTGGATTAGCATCAAGGGTAGCATCTTCCATTTCTGGGACCTTTTTATCGAGTTCAGCGACCAATAACTCCACCAGAGTATCCTTTACTGCGCCCGACATCCTCATCTGGGTAAAAGTTGCAGCAACCGCACCGATATGACCACTGGAATATGGTTTTGCCACCTCATTCCACCAACCCATCTTCACGGCCAAGGTCCTTCCGCACCTGCCATGCGTGTAAGCATTCGTGACCACCGATGAATCCACCTGCCTCACGAATTGGACCGATGAATTCGGCGCCACAGAATTGACAGAAAACCTCGACAATCATCTCATTGCGATAGGTACCATTAGCGGTGATTCTCAGCGGGATTATCTTACCGACATCACCTTCATCCCAACCCTCTAGTTTTTCACAGATATCTGCATCGATTATTATATCTTCATTCATTATTCCACCTCATTACACAAGGGATTGCTGAGCCAGCACTGATGCTACGCATCCCCTCTTCGGTCCTTAACCAGGTATCTTCAATACCAATAGAGCCGGTTTGATGAACTACTTTTGGCTCGATAGCCATCACGCCGGCGACAGGTAAGGGTCGGTCAAATCCTGCTGCGACCACCGGGGTTTCATCGAGTTGTAAACCGACTGAATGACCAAGGAAACGTGATTGGTCGGGAGCCACGCCCATCAAATGCTCTCCATGACCCAATTCCTCTGCCAGTTGTAAGCCCTTGTGCCATGCTTGGGAGCAATCCTCACCTCTACCCAGTGATTGGACCACACAATCGCTGACGTCTATCATATCGTCGAGCCGGTCTTGCCATTGTTCAGACAGTTCACCGGCGACGAACATTCGAGTTGCATCGATCACATAGCCGCGGTGAACGTGAACCAGATCAACTAGCACAGGCTCGTCCTTGACCACCTTGGAGAAACCAGAACCCATCGATGACATTGGATGGGGGCCGCTTCCCCCGATTGCCGAATCGAAAAACGAAGGAATACCACCAGCGCGCCCAGCCACTATTACTCCTCGGTCACATTGTAAAGGAAAGCGTCGCATCTGAACATTGCCGCCAAAACCGGATTTACGACTGACTTCTTCGGCTGCTGCCACCAATTCCAATTCACTAATTCCTAGTTTGCCTGCGGACAGAACCGCCTCAAACATTTGGCTTTGAATTTCGGCAGCCTCATCCATCATCGAGATTTCCCACGCACTTTTTATTTCACGTTGATTATGGATTAATGAGGTACAGTCTTGTGATGAGCCGAGGAGTGTGGCAAAACGAGAGATGAACGAATGGGGAATCTCGCCAAATTGTAGGGCTGGGCTTTGACCGAGGATTTCACCAAATTCACTCAAGGATGGAAATTCCCTGACCTGATGAGGGGAGTCATCTTCGCCAGACTCATAAATCGCTCTTGAAAGTGAGCGGCGAACAAAGAGGGTAGCCTCACCTTCTACTGGAACGAAGAACGAAGCATTCTGCCGCCCGCCGGTATAGTAGTAAAGGTCGACTGGAGTTTGGATTAATGCTCCACTGAAACCAGCATCACGTAATCGGTTGCGAAGTCCTTCTTGCCGGGATTCTAGTTCCGAAACTGGGACTCGCCAATCCTCGCCCTCGGGGCCACAAATCTCGACCCCCATCTCCTGCATATCACTCGGGTATAGCCGATGGTTCAAAACCACTCGCATCTAGAATGATTCTACTTTGTCCGGCCTATTCGGCGATTTGTAATTCCCGGGCGCAGGTATTTGCCAGCCTTTGTTCGGCAATATTACAATAATCTTTGAGTAGATCTATGCCTATCCAATGGCGACCGCATTCCTTTGCCGCAACCGCAGTCGTTCCCGAGCCTAAAAACGGGTCGAGAATCACATCACCAGCAAAACTGAACATCTCGATACAGCGCCGTGGCAATTCGATTGGGAACGGGGCTGGATGATTTACTCGCTTGGCTGATTCAGTTGGGAATGACCATATCGATTTGGTCTGTTGGATGAAATCATCTCGTTCGATGGTATCGATGCGTCCGTCAGCTCTTTGCGATTTACTTCTTGGTAACTTGTAATCGCCTTTACTGAATATCAATAAATATTCGTGAATGTCACGCAAACACGGGTTGGAGGCGCTTTTGAAACTGCCCCACGCACAGGAGGAACCAGCACTGGCACTCTTATCCCAAATCACTTCACCCCGGTGGAGAAAACCAATATCATTCATCATCAGGTTGATGTGACTAGAAAGCGGAATATACGGCTTGCGGCCTAGGTTTGCGATATTCACTACCATTCTTCCACCCGGTGCTAATACCCGATAACACTCGCTAAATACCGCATTCAATAATTCGAGATACTCGTTCAATGATAGGTCTTCATCATAGGCCTTACTAGCATTATATGGTGGTGAGGTTATCACCAGATGAACGCAATTATCCGGCAGGTCCATCTTTCTACTATCACCACAGATTATCTGATCTTTGAATTTATCTGGTAGCTTTTGCTCAATACCAACTGCGCGCTGATTGGCGAGTTCATCATACATGCGTGCAGAATAATATGTACTGGAATCATGACCTTCACGTTTGGAAACACCAAAATCACTGGTCGAAGTTCGCGCACGCGACCTAGGCCCTCCAAAGGAATTGCTTTCCTTATCCTTATCCGCCATCAAATCACATCCTCCTCAATGACATTATGATGTTTTGCAAAAATTCGACTTGCTTGACGCGCGTTTGGACCGAGTTCCTCAAGAACCAAACGCGTCTGGAGAGGAGTGATGGAGAGGGTTCTCACCATTGACGATGTCCAACTAGATGGGCGCACTGTTCTTGTTCGCGTCGATATCAACAGTCCGCTCGATCCAGAATCAAAGATTTTTCTTGACTATACCAGAATGAAGATGATTTTGCCGACTTTGAATAAGTTGGCCAAAGCCAAAGTCGTAATTATCGCCCACCAATCAAGACCGGGGAAGAAGGACTTTATCTCCACCCATGCTCATGCTAGAGAATTGCAAGGGATGATAGGAAGGCCAGTTAAATGGGTTAACGACATTCATGGCCCCGTCGCCCTGAAAGCAATTGAGCAGATGAAAGATGGCGACATATTGTTGCTGAATAATATACGGATGGATAGTGATGAGATCAATCTAAAAGGTGATTTCGACACCCTCTCAGATTCTACTTCGGTGCAAAGATTAGCCGGCGTCGCCGATGCTTTTGTCTACGATGCTTTTGCCTGCGCTCATCGTGCCACCCCTTCGACAATTGGCTTCACTCATCTTCTACCTTGTATCAGCGGTGAATTGATGCGATCCGAAATAAGTATTCTTGAAGATATCATCAATAATCCAAATAGGCCATGTATCGCGGTTCTTGGCGGCATCAAGGTTGATGATTCGGTCGGTGTAGCCGATAATATGTTGCGCACAGGAGTATGTGATGCGATATGGGTTACCGGGGGTGTTGCCAACTTATTCCTTGAAATATCCGGAATAGAAATAGGGCAACTAAATCATAATTTCCTAGTCAATGAATTGGGCAAATCTTGGACTAATACCGTTGCAATCGCCAAATCATTATTGCGAGATTTCCCTGATAATATCATTTTGCCAATCGATGTAGCAGCAAATATCGAGAGTAGCCGAGTTGATTTGCGCATCGAGGACCTACCTTTGGAAGCACCATTATTCGATATAGGCATCAACTCGATTAGAGCCTTATCGAGAGCTATCAAGAAAGCAGGCACAATCATTCTCAACGGACCAGCGGGTGTTTTTGAAATACAGGACTTCGCCTTAGGCACGATTGAGATGCTCAATGCTTGCGCAGAAAGTTCGGGATTCACCGTTATCGGGGGTGGTCATACCGCAACCTTGGTCAAGAGCATGAATCTAACGAAGCGCATGAATCATGTATCGACTGGAGGGGGGGCGTGTCTTGAGTTCTTGGCTGGAAAAACCCTGCCGGCATTAGCAGGTTTAGAGGCTAGTGCAAAACGCTTTGAAATGAGTATCCACGAGGAGATTGATAATCGGTGATGTCTTGAGCGAAGCCGGGCTGGCTTGAACATGGACGATGAAGGCATCCTTTACACCAATGCTATTCTCATCGATGATTATCAACAACGACATCTGGGCGATTTTATTATCGGCGCAGATGGCTCGTGGTCTAGCGCTCGTGGCGATGAGGATGTCAAGGAGAAAATCGATGGTTCAAATCGCCTGATAACTCGTGGTTTGCAGAATTGGCACACCCATTTGGCTATGCAATTGAATGCTAGGGATTTCAGCGATGGCGCACCACTTGATGAATGGTTAAGAAAATCGATATTCCCTACTGAATTACGCTTGAGTGGCGACATCTGCCGAGCAGGGGTTGCGGCCGCAGCCGCCGAGATGATTAGCACTGGCTGTAGTTTTGCCAATGACATGTACCACTTTCCTGAAGAGATTGGTCCGGTGATTGCCGATGCCGGCTTGAGAGCATTGATTTCAGGTCCGGTGACAACTTGGCCGCCAACCGCAGTTGGTGATGACGAGCAAGCCCTGCGCAAGTTGCGAAATTTACTCGCCGATGGACCAATAGGTGATGGCAGGGTGAGTTATGGCGTAGCCTCACACTCGATTTACACCTGTAGTGAAGAAACCCTCTTGAAAGGCAAGGATTTGGCACTTGAATACGATGTCAACCTCCATATCCATATTTCAGAAACCCGTAAAGAAGTCGCTGATTGCTTTGACGCTCATGGAATGTATCCAATCGAATACCTCGATTCGATAGATTATCTGGTAGAGGGGAAGGTGAATTGTGCTCATGGCAGCTGGGCTAAGAAAAACGAGATGAGAATTCTAGCCGCTCGAAATGCCAAGATGATACACTGCCCTTCTTCAAATATGAAACTCGCTTGTGGAGGAACCCTTTCGCTCCCGGCATATCTCGATGCAGGGGTAGATGTTAGAATCGGCACCGATGGTAGCGCTTCCAATGGCAATGGCCTCGATATGCTAGCCGAAGCCAGAACCGCAATTCTAGTCCAACGCCACGACCATTGGAATGCCAGTGAATTAACCGCCGCTGCTGCTTTTGCTATGGTTACTGCCGGCAGTAGGGATTGGGCGGTATGGAATCTGAACGATATTCGTATGCATCCAGTCGGTAGATCCAACAATCGTCACATTGC
>CAUYXQ010000095.1:0-5820 GCA_963577015.1 Candidatus Thalassarchaeaceae archaeon | reverse complement strand
ACCAGAATAACCCGTAGCCTCAGATTCATCTCTCCTTGAAAATCGAATTTGCGGTGTCTACTATATCGTCGATATGGCGGCAGAGGAAGGATTTTACGAAATCATTGGCCGGATTATTGTAGGCCTCAAGTGGTGGCGCATGTTGTTGTAGAACTCCCTTGTCAAAAATAGCTACCCGGTCGGCAAGGGTCATTGCCTCGATTTGATCATGGGTTACATAGACGGTTGTAGTTCCCATCTGATCGTGTAATCTACGGATTTCACTGCGCATATGGTGGCGTAATTCAGCATCGAGATTTGATAACGGTTCGTCGAGCAAGAGTAGTTTTGGCTGGCGCACCAAAGCCCGGCCCAAAGCGACTCTCTGCCTTTGACCACCAGAGATGTCCTTGGGTTTTTTATCCAATTCATCGACCAGATCAAGCATCTTTGCCGCTGAATGGACCTTTTGAATTATCTCATCATCACTGAGTTTTTCTTCGCCCTTACCCATCCTTAAACCAAAAGAGATGTTCTCAGCCACGGTCATATGAGGATATAGTGCGTATGATTGGAAAACCATACCTAAACCCCTCGCTCCAGGAGGTAGATGATTGATACGGACACCGTCAAAGAGAATTTCACCATCGCTGATATCCTCTAATCCAGCTAACATGCGCAAAGTGGTGGATTTGCCACAACCAGAAGGACCGAGCAGAACTAAAAATTCACCGTCTTTGATATCGAGATTCAAGGCGGTTACCGCTTCGGTTCCATCTTCATATCTCTTTGATACTCCTGAAAAATCTACTTTTACCATGTTATCACCCTTTTACTCCACCAGCACTCAATCCTTGAATCAAGAATTTTTGGAATACGATAAATAGGAATACCACGGGTAGACTTACCAAGAGACTAGCGGCGGCAAAATCACCCCATGCTTGACCGGTAGAAGAGATGAGCGAAGCGAGACCGACCGGTAAGGTGTACATATCATTCGAGGTATTGAAGGTCAGCGCCAGCAGGAATTCATTCCATGCAGCAAGGAAGGAAAAGAGTGCTGTAACCGCTACTGCCGGTAGTGAAAGCGGTAAGACAACCTTAGTGAATACTTGAGCTTGATTACAGCCGTCGAGCAAGGCCGCTTCTTCGAGTTCACGTGGTATTGTATCGAAGAATCCTTTGAGCATCCAGACGCAGAGTGGTAGAGCGGTCACCGAATAAGCCAAAATCAGTCCGAGATTTGAATTGAGCAGGCCGAGGCTTTTCATCACGAGGAAATATGGTACGAGGATTATCACTCCCGGAAACATCTGTACCAAGAGGAAGGAAAACATCGCTTGATCACGGCCACGGAAACGCCAACGACTGAATGCATAACCGGCTGGGACCGCAATGACAAGTCCAAAGATGGTTGTGCCAATACTGACGATAAGCGAGTTACGTAACCACAACCAAAAAGACTCACTGCTGAGGATTTTGCTGAAATGTTCACCGGTAAAGGCATCGCCAAGTGCACCGCCAAGGGCATTGCCTGGAGAGATTGCCACATCGATAATCCACAACACAGGAATCAAAACTAGAACGACCGCATGAAGGAGAATAGAATGAGCGCCGATGCGTGAATATCGTGCTAACATCAGACGGTTTCTGGCCAAACCCGCTTCGGCTGCACCAACATTAATCCGTCCCGAATCCCATTGTGAAACCCGAGCCGAGGAGAGCCAGAGCAATGCGATAGCTGCTGGAATAATCATCCACGACCTCAACCAAATATCGAATATGGATAGCGGTGAAGAGAGCAGATTAATCAGTCCACAAGCAAGGATTACCCCCGCGATAACCATGCCAATATCACGCCGTCGAGCCTCACCATTTGGTAACATCAAACGCAATAATAGCAGTAAAAATGTGCCGAGCATAGTAATCTGCGCAGCTAATGCATCGTCACGGAGAAGATCGATGCCAGTCAGAAGAAAATTGATGACCGCAGCTACAATCAACCATGCGCGCAAGGTCAGCATCTCAGCCGGAGTATACCAGGCAATGAAAGCCTCTTTCTCATTCATACATTAGCCTCCGTCGCTCCGGTTTTCTTCATGTAGAACCATGAGAAAGCCACCAGCATCATGAAAATTACCACCGACCAAGCAGCGGCTACGCCGTATGCTCCATCTCTGAAAGCCACATCATAAACGTAAGTGATGAGGATATCGGTTGCTCCTGGCTCGCCAAACCACAGGTTTGGCCCACCATCTGTCATCAGGTAGATGACGTTGAACATATTGAAAGTCCAAATGAACCCCAATAGGGAAAGAGGGATGAGAGTACTCTTTAGATTGGGTAGGGTAAGATATCGAAATTGCTCCCAGGGGCTGACTCCGTCCACTTCTGCTGCCTCATACATATCAGAGGGTAGAGCCTGTAGTGAACCACTTAACGACATCATCATGAAAGGCACCCCCAACCAAATATTAACCAGAATGACCACCGTTTTTGCACCGGATGCATCGCTGAGAAGATTGAGATCTGTGCCGAGAATATCATTTACCAATCCATCGGGCTGGAACATGCCCTTCCATACTAGCACCGAAATATAGGAGGGAATTGCCCAAGGCAAAAGCAATGCCACTCGATAGGCGACTCGGCCTTTGATACGTGGGTTTTGCAGAACCATAGCGAGTAAAAGTCCGAGGCCAACGTGAGCGGTAACATTGACGATGGTCCAGACCAAAGTGAAACCGGTCACCCGCAAAAATCCTGTCGATGTCAAAACCGTAACGAAATTAGCGATGCCGACCCATGCTTGTTCGCCAAGATGAGTCTGGTCGGCATCGGTGAATGAAAGCCAGAATCCATACATCACCGGATAGAAGGTGAGCACAGCAAGTGCAAGCATGGCTGGAGCGATGTAAAAATGAGCAAGACGAGAATTGGTTTTCCCATCTTGAGCATCCTTCCAACGCAGAAAACCCAACAGGGCTATCAATGAAAGGACGATTGAGCCAATGGCAAAAAGAATCGGAGAGGTATCTCTGGCCGGGGGGACCTCATCAGCGATTGTGCTGGTAGCACTAAAAGTCGTCAATGGCTCAAACGCTGAGTCATTTGCAGCCAAAGCGACTACTGCAAACCAATATTCTTCGCCAGGAACCATGCCACTCAATGCGCACGACCAGGTGCTCGCCTGTTCATCAATCAACGCTTGACCCGAATCGGTTCGATGAATAGTTAAGCTATCACTCCAACATTCCTGTAAATTATCGCCTTCTATCCCCCTGTTAAGGCCAGTGGTATCACCTTGAGAAATCAGTGTGTGTAGAGTTGCTTGAGAACTTTGATTAAACGGACTTGTCGAATAATAAATAGCGTAAGAAGAGGCGTTTTCAACCACCTCAGTATCAACTTTTATCTGCCGATACGAAGAGAATTCAATATCGACAGAAGATGCACTTACCATGCTACTCAATAGCGCAAAACCGAGGATTACCACTAGCCAACGCATCAGCCAAGCCCCATCAATTCCTTCAATTCCTGATTAGCCGCACTAAGAGATGTCTGCGAATCCGATAGGTCGCTGTAAACCTGCTCAAAGGCGGTTGAAAGCGGACCATAAACCAGAGACATTCCCTTGCTGGTCGGCGCCGGTGTTCCTACTTCTGCTTGGTTGAGAAAGCCGCTGATCACTGGGTTTGCACTGATATCGACATCATTTGATAATTCAATTGAGGTCGGCATGGTGAAGGTATCGAGAGCGAATTGTTTCTGCACCGAAGGCGATGATAACCACAGTGCCAATTCAGTCGCTGCCACCTTGGAGTTACTGTGCTTGCTCAACGACCAACCCTTGTAGGTCACCAATGGCGACATACGTAATCCGGTCGAATCAACTATTGGCAGTAGGCTTTGACCGAGGTCGATTCGGCTGGTTTCATAAGTTGCCCAATTCCAAGGACCGTCGATTATCATCGCTGCCTTTCCTTCTTGGAATTGGGTTTTCATCGATTCAATTTGAATTCCAGTAGCAACCACACCATGCACTTTTTCCAAGTCGAGAATCCAATCCATCGCTTGTGCAGAACCGTTTGAATTCAAAGTGGGTATGCCATTTTCATCAAATAATTGACCACCGAAACCGGTTTGGAATCCGAACCACCAATATGCAACCTTTACCGGTAATGCCATGCCTTGAACATCACCTTGGGTGAGTTCCTTGGCCGCGTTTAACATGTCATCTGTAGTCCAATTTTCATCGGGGTAATCAACCCCTGCTGCAGTAAATAATGCTTTATTGTAAATTAAAGAAAGACAATCCTGACTCGCAGGAATGCCATAAAGAGCTGAATCATAACGCATTGCCGATAAGGCACGACTCTCAAAAGACGCCATCTCAATCGGGGTTAAGTGATTGCGCAAATCCTCAAGCAGAGGATAACCATCGACCCGCACCTCACCTATTTTCCCCAATTGATCACTCGATAAGCGAATCAGGTCTGGTGCTTCACCGCCTTGAGCTGCGGTCATGAATAATTGGTCAGCATTAGCAAATGGAACCATGGTCACCTCGACGATGATGTGTGGATTTGCTGCCTCGAATTGCTCTATCGCAGTAAGAAATGTGCGTTCTTCAGTACTACCGCTTGCGAATGAATGCCAGATCTCAACATTATTATCCTCTTGAGTGGAGTTCACACCTTCATCAAAAACACCTTGTTCGGACAAGCATCCCGATATCAGAATCAGGATTGCGATAGCAATTGCAAGCCCACGACAATGGCTCATCTAATCCCTCACAAGCCTAATTGGTCATAACCTTCTTGCATCCAATGATAACCCTTGATGACCCAAGCAATAAGTTGATCCACCTCTTTTTCACCAAGTCCAGCAACACCGCCAACACTGAGGAGAATACTCTTTTCGTCATCGTCGATATGGCGGTCAGCTAGGGTCATCATCGCCGCATCACGCAGTGCTAATTTGATGGTTTTTGACTGCATTCCACCAAGTAGACCGGTCAAATCGATATCAACATTGAGGCACTGGCGCAATTGTTCTCGTCGTTGTGGTGAGAGTAGGGTAGCACCCAATCTCTGCTCGAAAAACGACATCTCCTCGCGGGTAACATTGCGGTCAGCACTGGCTAAATAAGCCAATAATTGGCCGTAGCGATATCTTTCCTCAGGGTCGAGGTCGTGGACGATGTCATGAAGCATGCTCTAGCGTGGACTTCACTATTGATGACGGTTTGGGTTGCAAAGAGGGATGGAGAATGGCCATATACTGGCCACTACAGGGCGGGGATAGTGAGTAAGATGCGCAATAACCTCGTCTCGATGATGCTGATTACACTACTTCTACTACCACTAATTCCCACGGTTCAAGCCGAGGAAGAAGACGATTGGACCCTTGAGGCAAGAGGGATTACTGCGGTGGTAAACGCCAATGAGACCGTCACTATTTCTTGGCGTAATATCGAAACTGTCGACGCCAGTCTAATCGAGGATTTACAAGCGGCTAATTACAGTGTATATCGCTCGGATGAACCGGTTTCATCGAGCAATTACCTGCAGGCCCAACTTGTTGAAAATGAGATCCGTGCCTGTGAAGATACCGATACCTGGAGTAGCTGCAAGAGCAAACCTCACTCGATTAACTGGATGATTCCCGCTGGAGAAAACGGTCACTATTACTATGGGATAATCACTACTTTGAACAATGGTAGTATCAGCGATAATCTCTCGATTGGAAATTCTACCATCGAAGTACCGGTATTAGAGGTCGGCTCAAAAATAACCTCTCCTTATGGATTACAGGCAACGTACGATGTTGAAAACGCGACTA
>CAUYXQ010000094.1:0-5839 GCA_963577015.1 Candidatus Thalassarchaeaceae archaeon | reverse complement strand
TGGTTAGAATCCCCGATAATGTACGATTAGAAAACAACCTCGCATACGCTTCCTCTTCACAGGCTTACCAAGGGCTTGACAATCGTTTCAAGAATGACTGGGGCGCAAGATTTAGCGGACTAATCGACATTCCAGAAGCGGGGAATTGGACCTTCTATCTCACGACTGATGATGGTTCTGAATTGTGGCTAGATGATTCCAGTATCGTTCAGAATTATGGTTCACATGGAATGATAGAGATCTCAAACACACTGATGGTAACAGAAGGGCTTCATGATTTTAGAATTGAATTTTTCCAAGGAGGCGGCCCGCATGGCTTACAATTTTCTTGGCAAGGGCCAAATACGAGTAAAAGCATAATTCCGGCATCAGCATTTTTTGTTTCAGGAAATATTACTCCTTCACAGAATTCACTAATACACAAATGGGATTTTGAAGAAGGCTCGGGAAATTTCACCAATGATTCGCTAGGAAACGGTAGTGATTTTTCACTAAATGGAATGGACTCCACCAACTGGAGAACATGTGCAGATGGTGGGTGTCTTTGGTATGATGGCGTCGATGATTATTTGCAGGTAGATGTTGATGATTGGGGTGGTAACTTCACCGTTAGCCAATGGGTTTGGGCTAATACCAGTGCCCAATCCACCTATGCCTCAACCTTTGCAATCGACGATAATGCTGGTTCTAATTATTCATTTCAACATGCAGTCATCAATGGAGAATGGAAACTACACAGCAATCAATCCCATACATTTGGAGTTGTGGAGCAACAGGAGTGGGCTCATCTAGTCACAGTATTTGAGAACGGGCAAACACGACAATATTTGGATGGAGTATTAGTTGGAACAAACTCCTTCCCAAACGGTTCTTTCAATAATATCGATTTATACAAATTAGGAGTAAACCGCGCTGGTAGTTCTTATTTTGAAGGAATGATAGATAATTTGAGAATTTGGGACACTGCTCTAAGTAATGGTTCAGTAACATCATTGCATCGTGAAATCTACAAAGATTGTTCGGTTTATTCAGGACATGGTCAAACCGTGGCCTCGATAGAGCAAACATTTACTCTTCCATTACTTTATGAAAACCATCCCTGGATATTATCAGTACAGGGGATGCGCACTGGCGATGTATATGGTGAATTTGAAATCGAAGTTGAATCATTGGATGTAAATGGTATAATAATAGCTACAAATATATCTTCGAGCAAAGCATTCACTACATCTTGGCAAGCAGCCACTTTGAGATACCGTCCACCTTCAAACACTCATGCTTTCAAAATAACAATACCATTAGATATCGTTTCTACATCGACAGATGGTTCTTTATTCCTCGATACAGTGAATTTGTATCCGATTCGTCCTCATAACCAGTGGGCGAATGGTTCAATCGCAGAAACTGCCGTTTCTACCGGAGGACGTTCTTTCAATTGGGACACTTCTTATGGGCAATCTTTGGTTGCGGATTTATTAGAAGATGGAGTTAGTGGTGTCAAAGGTTATGTTTACGAGCCTTATCTCACGGCGATTAGTTATCCCTCGGTATTGCATTCAACCTATGCTCAAGGATATACGATGGCTGAATCTTATTATGCGGCAAATACCTTATCAGGGTGGATGGGTGTTGTAGTCGGAGATCCCAAAATGGCGGCATTTGCCGATGGATTACACGATATCCATATCATAGATGCCCGGGTGATAACCAATGTCTCTCAAGGCCAGAATTCGACAATGGAAATCGCCCTTGAAAATCTCTCTCCAGGCCAAGCCAATGGTTCAATAACGCTTAGAGACCTTCTTGGCGGGCTTGTCCTTGGTGAGATGAATATCTCGATTCCCGGCGGTGATCAAGATGGAAGTAGAGCGATTTTACAATTGCAATTCAATTCTAGCAGATTGGGTTGGAACGAACTCGTGGTCGGTTATGAGTCGAATGATGAGGTAATGGGGGAGCATGTTGTCGATAATAATCACCATCGGATTAGAGTTTGGGTAAATGCCCCGCCAATAATTGGCGATATTTATTGTGATTCCAGTGTATATAGTAGAGGGGATACCTTCGGCTGTACCGTGATTGCCAGTGATGATAATGCGGTAATCACGGTGATGATGGGATGGAGTATTATCGATATTGAGGGTAATAGCACTCCGGTGATTTGGTCTAATGCCGGTAGTTCCGATCAATTGAGTTGGTGGACATCTTTTCAACTAGGAAATAATGTTCCATTGGGTTGGTTAACAATCCATGCACTGGTAATTGATGCTTCAAATCAATCTATATCAGATCAATTAGCGAATGTATCAGAAGTAGTCAATGCCCAAGCGAGGTGGTATGGGGTTCATGTCGAGGGGGTTGATTCGGATAGTTGGAGCGGGGCAACCCATCTTCTAACCAATCCAATAGCAGGAGTACATCGCGGTGAAATCATCTTTCTCAAAGCTTGTGTCATTGATCCCGACCATGATGTTGTCACAGAGACCCCCACCATCACCGCTTCGAAAGGAATACTTGGTGAAATAGTACATGAGGACGATTCTCTTGCCGATATGAACTGCTATTCGTCCACATTGTTGATTGAAGTAATGAATGAGTTAGAACCATTCTTAATACCCTTCACTCTTACTCTTGCTACCAATACCGGTACCGTAATCTCTTCCCGTGTGATAATAATCGATGATTACGCCCCTAGTATTAGCATCGATATCGTTGATGATGATGGAAATATCAGAGATAGGCTTCACGGTAGTGGAGAAAAAGTCAGAATAAGAATCGATGATTTCGATGATCCAATTACCACAGCCAGTGGCGAGATGAGTTTGGTTTGGCCAGGATACCAAGCGATAAGCAATAATTTCTATCTTGAAGCAAATCAAACCGAGATTATTCTACCAATCGCAGCGCCATCGTTTACACTTGAAAGCGGTGATGTAATTATCGAGGTCACAATTCAAGGATTACATCAAAGTGAGAATAGTTCAATCATTACGATTCCATTATTACTCAGGTCACCAGAAATTATTTCTTTGAAGATATGTGATGCATCAGGCAATGAAATCAATGAATTGATGCTCGGCCATTCAGCATACGCATTTGTTTGGGTAAATTCAGATCGCGACCTTGCTACTATCTCCACTACGCTATATCAAGATGGGTGGGCTGCAGATGCTCCTGAGCAACACGATTACCAAAATAATTGCGCACAAATTTACAATGATACCGACTTACATGTTTTCAATATACATCCCGATTTGGCATTCGGAGAAGGAGGGGGGTTGATCAAAACCACAATCCGTGACCTCGATGGTTTGTCGGTTTCACAACAGGTTTCATTGCAATTACGATATGCCCCTCCAGTAATAGAAACCAACTTTCCTGTAAATGCGACAGCAGGTAAAACAGTGAATTTCCAAGTAATTGTCACTGATGCCGATGGTGTTGAAAATACAGAATGCGGCATAACTCTCTTTCAGGGAGTGAATCCGATTTGGGATTCAAGTCAAATCGTTTCTGAAATAAATAGCAGTGGAATTTCTACATGGACGTGGTTGGTCCCTAAGAATCTAGAGGACAATCTAACGATTTCCATCGTTTGCACAGACCCTACAGGACAGTCCACACTAGTGAATGATACCATTCGAATAGATGCCTCTCTTCCTTGTCCAAATTGTGAGGTAGAGAATATCACTGATGAGGTAGAGTCGGTGCTAAAAATAAGTACAACAGCATATATTGGTATTGCAGTAGTCATCATTTTGCTAGCAATAACCTCGTTAACACTTGCATTGCGGCGGAAAGAAGAGATTCCAGAAAGCGAATGGTTTGCTCAGCAACAGGATTCATCACAACCCCCTGCTCTCGAGGATTTACCAGGCAATGAAGTGGAAAGCATAGATGAACGTATTCCAGAGGGGTGGACCGCTCAGGAATTTATTTGGTGGCTTGATGGCTCCATTCCTGAAGGTTGGAGCGAGGATGATTGGTATAATTACCGGCTGGATAATGAGGATTTACGAGAGGTAACCTCTATTCACGAAGAGGGTGTGGAGTGAGCATGGCAGTGGGTTATGTTCTCATCAATGTTAAGCCCGGAGAGGAATTTGAGGTATATCAGCAGGTGAAAACCATGGAGTATGTGGTCGATGCAACGATTCTTTTCGGTGATTATGACATCATTATCAAATTGAGCGCTGCCGATCTTTCTATCATAGCAAGAACCGTTGTTGACACCATCCGTCAACTTCCTGGTATCATCGATACCAAGACCTTGGCCGGCGCAGATGTATAAACGTCATACTGCGCCAAAGTAGGCTGTGGAAACGTGCTACTGCGTCCAGTATTAGCCGCAGTATAGCGTTTTCTTACCAAAATCTTATATTCTTTAAGAGTTCGTGTGCCCTACGAGGTAATAAAATGGGTGAGAAGAAATACTTCGTCCTGATGTCAGGAGGAAAGGATACCAGCCAAGTGTTTGCAAGTAGACAGCCAAGAGGAGCCGCGTTAAAGGCAGCAACTCGAGGATCGACCAGCATACGCCTAAGAGAACGTGGAACCAAGAGAGTTCACTGTTTCAAGGGCTGGGTCGATACTGTAGCTAAGCCAGCAAACGGACCGGCATGGCTTCCTGACAAGATCAAGAAGGCGAACGTTAAGAAGCTCGGAATCGAGCATCTCTGAGGCTCTTTGAGCACTCAGACGTCACTCCCTTACGGGAAATCGTCCCTACCGGCGCCTCGGCGCCGGGTGGGACCTACTCTTTTCTTACAATTTGCAGTTTAATGTGATTTCATTCACAGTCTCGTAACATCATCGTCACGGACATACTTTCGTGATGGAATACTTCTAATTCGTCGAAATCATGACGGGCATGAAATCGCATTGATTTGGGATTTGGTGGTTTTAGACTGACTTCGGCAGCGACAGGACGGTTTTTTTCTTGTGCGTATGCGATGACCTTCTGGTAAAGAAGTGAACCAATCTTTCGATTTCTATGCTTTTCTGAAACTGCAATTCTATCGACATAGAGGAAATTATCGTAGCGCTTGTTAAACCATGCATAGTTCAGGCTTCCATATCGGGTTTTAGGAGGTAAACAGAGGACGAAACCCACAAGTTCGTCCTCTTCAAAGGCGCCGAGAGGAAGTTCCGCAAGGTCTAGTAGATCGAGAATGGCATCCTGTGAAACTTTACCTGTACCCGGGAGTCCTTCTTCGTTGATTCTCCAAAGAGAGGGGGCATCTTCGCTCCGAAGTGTACGAAATTTCATGGTTCCTGCTGATGACTTCAGCCAATAAGTTTACTCCAACTCAGGGGTACCGTTTGAGGTATGCGAGCCACACTAAGACCCATTGGTTGGATGGGTGAGCACAGTGAACCATCTTGAAAATCATCTGCATCATCATCTAGTTGAGATTGTGAACAGCCATCGCTGTCTCAGTTTCGCCAGCAGAATTTGGCAATAAACGCTATTTTTACGGCACATTAAATAGAGAGTTGATAGTCAACAAGTCTATGGATATTGATTCGTCGATGCTAGATTTCCTGACCAGTAAAGGATTGGAACTAGAGATGGCCCATTATGTCTTGCTGGGAATTGGTTCGTTCTTTCTTTTACTGGTTTGTTTAGTGAGCAATTTTGTAACAAGGAAGTTTATCGTTCAAGGTATTCAGAAGTTTATTAAAAATTCTAAAAACGATTGGGATGATATCCTACTCGAGAATGAAGTGTTTAATTCACTATCTACTTTGGTACCGTTGGTTTTTATCCAATACCTCTCGGTTCCAATCCTTTCGAATTTCTCTTCCCTAATTCCGTTTGTACATATTGCGGTAAAGG
>CAUYXQ010000093.1:0-6018 GCA_963577015.1 Candidatus Thalassarchaeaceae archaeon | reverse complement strand
TCCCGCTGCAATATTTGTTTTCAGGGAGGGAGCAGACCAGTGGTTAGTGGTTGCAATTCTCATCGTTTCAATGGTTTCGTGGATATCGGGAGTGCTTACCCTGAGGCGCGGCTTTAGAACACTCGGAGCGGTCGATTTACTATTGGCATGGCTGATAGCGGGGAGATTATTGATAGCAGGCGCAAGCATTTTGATGGCTTTGACAATGTTGATTGCTACAGCCGTGCTTCTAGGTGTGGTTACTTGGTTAAGTCAAGCAAGAGAAGAGGAGTTAGCGATTACTTAATCAATAAACCAGCGCATTCCTAAGGAGATTTTCTATATTTCCAACTACCAAAAGATAGGGTTTTTCATCGATTCCAGCCGTAAGTCGTAAGCTGATATTGGTCTTTGCTTCCGTACCAGAATTTCGTACGCCAATCGAATAATGATCACCAAGGACCAGTAGCAGATTATCCTCTCCAGCAACATTTTCAATTTTTGGATTATCTAGACTTTTGGTGATGAGCGAGATGACTTTTATTGCAAGTTCATTCTTACCATCCCAACGGCCTCTATCACTGCCTTTTATCGAAATACGTTGTTTGAATCCGCGTTGCATTGCGGCCGTTGAAGATTGTTTGGCCATCGCAGAAAGCACCGCCATCAAAGTAGCAGCACCATCGCCAACCAAAACCCATTTCCCTTCATTTAGTGGGTGTTTCTTTGGGAGAACAATGTGCCCTGAATCTTCTACACCTAGACAATTTGGAGTTATTTCAGAATCTAGGATTCCCTTGTCTTGAATGAGAATCGAGCGTAGTGCATCTGAGAGCCAGCGGTCACCGACCGCGGTTTGTATTGCAAGAACATCTACATCGAGTCTTGTTAGAGAAGTCAGCAGCGAGAGGTCGGATTCTATCGATGCAGCCAATTGGAAAGCTTCGTCAGCTGTACGCAAGATAATATCGGCCATTTCATCACCATCTATCACTTCAAATCCAGTATCGGTCGAGCGAATCATTAGACAACGGTCACCATCGCCATCCAATGCCGCACCAACCACTAGACCAGTCGGTTGTTTCTTTAGCGACCGGATCAACAGATGGGGGGAGAGAGAAGCTTCTTCAAAAGTCCATTTATCGGTTGGTGACAATTCACCCGCACCACAATTTTTATTCATATTTTCAGCTCTATTCGAAACCTCTTGACAGCTGATGCCGTATTCCTTGAGTAAGTCAGCCAACCAAGTATGTGGTGCGCCCTTTGAACAATCAAGCAATAGGGATTTGCTCAGATGGTTTCCCGCCATTGGAGTGTAAGATTTAGCCCTGTGCCGAAGGTTTTCTATGTGGAGAGAATCAGCGGAAAAAGTCGAATCAGGGAGAGAATATTTCTTCAAATCATCATCGTCAACATCTTGATCTTCAGCCGCGATTTGGTCAACAAGATTTGATAACATCGCTTCGATTTTCGGAGTCGTTTTGTAACCCTCACTATCAAAGACCTTGATGCCAGAATCACAAACTGGATTATGACTGGCTGTAATCATACAACCAATGTCTCCGTTGTGGAAAAGCAATGAGTGATGTAGGGCAGGGGTGGCACATATTCCGCCATGAACCGCTGTCATTCCCGCCATCGATAGGCCCTGGGTAAGAGATTCGACCAACGCATCATTACCGGGCCGATGATCCCAACCAATGACCACTCGCCCACTTCTTCCTTGCCATGTAGCCAAGGCTTGGCCAAGGATTCGCATCAGTGTAGGGGTTAGAATTCTATCATTATTGATCAATTCGATAGCATCGAGTTCAGAAACTGCTTCGAGGCTGACCCTTCCGCGAATACCATCGGTGCCAAAAAGCATCAAATCACCTATGGATCGAGCCAGCATTATGGATTCCAGTCACGGTAGTATTTGGGTGAACAAAGGAATCGACGCCTAGAATTACACCAGGATTTGTAACTGCGTTACATCCTAGTTGGCAACCTTCACCGAGTAACGCTCCGAATTTTCTTAAACCAGAATCCTTTCTCTCTTCACCGATACGCAGATTGACATTTCCTCCATCATTTCGCAAATTAGATAATTTTACCCCAGCGCCAAGATTTACACCGCCACCCAAAATCGAATCTCCTACATAGTTGAAATGGGGGGCTTTTGCCCCTGAAAGAAGAAGGCTATGCTTGGTTTCAGAACAATGACCGACCACTGCATCAGAACAAATCCAGGAATATTGACGAATATATGCGCCTTGCCTAATCGAGGCATTCGGGCCAATGTATGCTGGACCAATAATGTAAACTCCAGGCTCAATCTCAGCGGTAGTATCGATATGTATTGAACCATTTGTTTCATTTGAATCGACACCAGGTCGCAAATTCGAGCCGATTTTTTGCAATAAAACATCCAGTTGGGCTCTTAATCCATTTTCATCACCGGGATGTAATACCATCCACGGCTGTGAATGTGCCAATAGTGGGAGATGCCCTTCGCCGGAGTGACGATTTGGCCAAAGCCCATCATTTGAGCATTCAACAGGTATCTCCATGCACCGGGCGAGGGGTCAATCTGTAATGGCCTTTCGCCACTTTGCAATCAAATCGGTGAATACAATCTCTTCCCAGTCGAGTTGTCGAGCTTGAATGATATACTGCTCTTCATGTATCTGGGTATAAAGAAACCGATCTTCCTTGTGGTTAATCCGTGGTTTCTCATTCTTCGTTCATTTGAGAGATAGTGAACAATATCTGCAGCTAAGCAGGCAGGATGTTTCCTGACATATTCAACAATCTCTAGCTTCAATCTTTCTAAACGGGCGCTCCTCTGGGAGCCTCTTCCTCGCATGAATAACCATGGAGACGGGTATATATCGATGATTCATGGGAGCCCCCCGGGCGCCCGTTTCAAAACTATTAATTGGCTATTTCAGGCTGATTAGAGGGTTTTAATCAACGTATCCCATTTTTTAGAAGAACCTCTTCTGAACACTTCATCATGAAAAGTTCGCTGTGGCATATGAGCGCAGCGAATGATTTTACCACGACTGTCATAACAACCGTATTTTGTATGAATTGGGATGATGATAGTGGCGAGATCAAGTGCTGGTCCATTTGCAGGCGGTGTTTCTACCTCAACCCTTTCCTCTACACCATCCCAGGACATTTGCTCAACACTTGGGTAACCAATTTGCGCATCGCTTTCTAGGCGAATCACCCCTTCTGCGGAGCGAACCGGTCGCCAGGCGCCAGGAATTGAACCGTCGAGCCATTTGACTAGAGTTTTCATTTCTTGAATATCGATTAGAGTCAGATGAGATACCTCCCACCATCCAGGGCTACTGGCGATTGTTACGTGGTGAACCCCTGGCTGTACCTCTCTCGAATCCAGACTATCCGACCAAGTTCGGCAAAGCCCCTCGAGCCGAATTGGAATTAGTGGTAGGTCTGGAGCCATGATATCGGCAAGGCGGTAAGGGTTTGCTAATTCACCGGCGAGAAGCAGTGGGCGTTTATTTGATAGATCTAGCAGTTCCCCAAGCGATTCGCCAGTTTCGGTCTTATGACTGCCAATCCAAGCTTTCAAACCATCGAGGTCAAGGGTTTCTGATTCAGGCATCTCAGGTGCGATCAATGGCAGAAGTTCTCTACTTCTGAACAACATAGGCCCATCGGGCAAAGGTAAAGGCGAGTTGGTTTGCGAATACTGCCAAAGCCGAGGCGAGGATGAACCCATAGCCTGCCCACTAGGGTTGATATGAAGATATTTGCTCAAAGAATAAATTTTGGAATATGGCGGGAAATGGTCGCATGTGAAACCACTCCAACCAAACAACCTTCTCCATCTACTACTGCTATTTGATTGAGGTCATGGGTGAGTAATAATGCAGCAGCCTTCAACAAGGGTGTGTTCAATCCAACCTTCAACGGTGGAAGGTTGACCAATTGGTGTGCTGGAATAGCGTGCATCCAAGCAACATTTCTGTTGACGGTTTTTTTAGCGATCATCTTGAGAATATCAACAGCGTGAATCCGACCCATTGGAACACGATATTCATCTACGAGGTAGATGTGATCCCAGTTATTGATGGTAATCTTATCCACTATCGTTGCCAATGATGCTTGGTTGGATAAAACGTGTGGCCGTTCCATCACAGCACCACATTTTACAGCTCTCGCCGCATCTTTGCGCGAAACCACATTCTTTGCTTTTCTTTTGGGCTTGGTGATGGACATCATACATCCTCCGCGGCCAGAGGCCTGACCACTTCCTATATGAACGCTTCAATCGCCTGAACTCAGCGGAGTCGGGACCCCACAGTTCGATTATTTAACCGAGCATAAAACACGAAAACGAACATTCAATGAGGATGAGTCTCCGGTAGTATATTCGATGACGGAGATTCAAGCGAATATTTTGGCCCGACTAAGTACGATGTCTGGGTATGAGTTAACCCTCGAAATGGATGGTATTTCTAGGGAATTGGGAATTACTACTGACGACATAGAATCACAAATCGCATTCTATAAGGCCCATGGGGCAGTACAACAGCAACAGCAAATAATTCCAGATTTCGAACCAACCTCCGTAAAAGAGATGGTGGATTTATCCGGTGCTCAGAGTATGGCAAGGGCTCCGAGGTACATTGACCAACCAGACTCGTACCGACTGAAATATGATCCTTCAACCCAAGGGATTGAGAAACAATCACAGGTCCAACAAGCGATAATGTGTGAGTCGTGTGGCTCTCCCCTCGGCATCCCTGCAACAAGGCCAATCGAAGTGACCTGTCCACAGTGCGGAGCCCAAGCCTTATACTCGGTTTGAGATTCAAATTCCCCAGTATTTTTCGCCCTGAGTTTGTCTTGCTTTCAATCCACGTAAAATGGTCGTAGTAATCCACAATAGTGCAATCCACATCATTGGCTCAAGAAGATCATCAAAGATGCCCTTGACGCTGAATTCATATGATTGTCCAGAGAGAACATTTGTCGCGATTTCAAGTCCTTTGTTGAGTACAGAATAAACAACCATTGCAAACACACCAAGCATAATCAGGCGCCCAGAGAACGAACCGCGTTTAAGGCGTAGAATCAAAAATCCAGCCGTTGAGGTCAAGAAGGCGATTACTAACCACGCCAATGAAGAGTGGAATACCGACATCCACAACAAACTGAACGAGGTGGTTCCGACCAATTCGCTATATTCGGAAAAACCTTCAGCTACGGCAAAAATAGCACTGAAAACCGTTGAAGCCCATAGCAATGAGGAAAACATTGCCGCATCGGCATTTTCCCTCATTTCCTGGACAACTCTGCCGACAGTGGTTTCAAGTCCTAATCCTTTAGAGAGAATGAACAAGCCAAGAATCAGGGGCAATGCGCCGATGACAATACCGCCGATTTCATTTGGTAGCATTACACCTAGCCCCAGAATAGCCATTACAGTTCCAAGTGGGACTAGCATTTTCGCCCGCCATTTGGGGTCTTCAAGTGCTTTTACGATGTAATAATAAGTACCCTCTATTCCTTTGGATTGCTTGACGATGATTTTCTCAACGTGGTCAATCCTTACCTGACTGGTGATAATAGGTAATACAGCCTCATCTTCTGCGCCGTCGGTGACGAGAATAGCTACATCTGGTTGAAACTCGGTTACAACTTCTTCCAATTGGGCCGCAATAGCACGGTCAGATCTCAAGCCGACCTTTTCATCGCCAGTAAGAATAGCAATTTCAACCTCATCACCCTCAGTATTACTTTCGACCAAAGCATCGTGCTGGTGAAGAGCACCAAGTATTGCATTGGTATCGCTTTCCTCTGGGTCGGCGATGCCAAGACGTAAGGCTGCGGTTAGGACTTGTTTACGGCCAATAACAGGCCCGCGGATGGCGGTCTTGATGCCGAGATCATTATCACGATCTACAGTAAGTACAAGTGTTCGAACCATCCCATTTCACCCCCGATATGGTGAACCTGAGATGATTCGACTTCATCAAGCATCGGGCGCGCTGTTTGATTCGGCACCCTCTTCAG
>CAUYXQ010000092.1:0-6054 GCA_963577015.1 Candidatus Thalassarchaeaceae archaeon | reverse complement strand
TAGCCCACAAGACATAGGCAGTGTTATCGAGGATTTCATTGCCATTATAAGAAGACCCCAGATTCCAGTTGAGCCCAGTCTGTGGGGCGTAGGTACTACAACCGCAACTGAAGTTTTCCCACTGGTTATCGATAATAGTGCCATTTGACTCATAAGTGAGAATCATGTCCACATTGTAGTTTTCCGTTGTAGATATACCCGAGAGTGTAAACGGCGATATATAAATCTGGTCGGCACTATTGTACCATGCATTCATGCTGAGTGTAGGGCCACTGGTTGCATTTGTTACCGTACAACCGAGACAAGCAAACTTCAGACCTTCGACGTTAGGGGTGCTTTCATAATATGCGATGTGGGGTTTACCATCACTATCAAGGGCTAGCGAGGTATATTTTCCGACATCCCCCTCACTATCAATGGTTGATATAACCGCTGGATTAGTATTTGACCCCGTGAGATATTTCAAATTCTGATTAGTCGAATCGTAGTATGAGACATGTACATAGTCACTTGAATCAACAGAGATAGATGAGTATTTGCCTACATCGTCGACGGAATCAAGTGTTTGAATATACCAAGTAGCCCCTCCTTGACTTCGAGCTGCCAATTTAAGGTTCTGATTGGTGTGATCATAATAGCTGATATACACATTTGCAGCATCATCAACAGCTATTGAAGTGTGCCTACCAAGATCCGCCGGTGTATTTTCAACAATGCTCTCACTCCAGGTACCTTGCTCGTCAGAAGTAATGTACATCAAAGATAAATTTCCGAGATGGCGATATGCGATATGTACATTGTCATTCAAATCAGTGGCGATGGATATCCACTGCCCCACATTTCCTGTTGCTATCGTGCTAGTGCTCCAACCAGTACCATCATTATAGGTATACTTAAGATCATTATTAGTAGCATCAAAATAAGCAATATGTACGACATCTGCTGAATCTATTGCCAACGAACTGAACATACCCACATCATTTGAACAATCAATGGTTGATGTCGTCCATCCCCCACCGGTCTGAATTGAGCGGTGAGCATATTTGAGGCACTGATTGGTGCCATCATAGTATGCGATATGCACCTTGTCATTAGAATCGACACCGATGGAGGAATACAAGCCCACTTCATCTACACTCGAATCGACAATCGTGTTAGTCCATGTTGGATTTCCAGACTCGTCAGTGCCAATATAGCCTGTATACTTGAGCCAATGGCTGGACGAAGAATCATCATAGTACGAGATATGAGCATTATCATTACTATCAAAGGCAATCGAGTTACCAATACTACCACCAACACCACTTCCACTGTTTTTCATGAAATTAATCCAAGCCGGCAATTGCATACACTTGCTATCACTACCGAGGGCAGCGGCACCAACGGTGGTGCCATTGTAGACAGAAACCTCGAGGCATAGATCAACCCCAGCCACAAGGGCATCAGCATTGAAATATGACCAACTAGTGTCAAATGTTGTAGTGTTGATAAAATATGAAGGAGGTTGATTATGGCTGAAAATCTCTGTGCCATTATCCCCATATTCGAAAGCCCAATCGACGGTATAATCCCATCCCGGAGTAACTCCAGTCAGATTGGTGATTACGGCAACCTGAGAGCCAGACAGGTATATTCCAGCCTCGACAGTGGCAGCAGCAGCGTCTTCAGGAACTTCAAACGTCTTCCATAGTTCGTTTCCGTTAGTGCCCTCTGTCGCTTGGAAGAAGAGCGTGTTGCCGACTGCAGTTAGTTGATTAGGATAACTGGGACCCCCTGAATTGATATCCTTGACCATTACTGTGCCAGCAGTGGTTCCGTCACTCTTCCATAGTTCGTTTCCGTTAGTGCCGTCAATCGCTTGGAAGAAGAGCGTGTTGCCGACTGCAGTTAGGTGCTGGGGAATGCTGGCACCCCCTGAATTGATATCCTTGACCATTACTGTGCCAGCAGTGGTTCCGTCACTCTTCCATAGTTCGGCCCCGTTAGTGCCGTCACTCGCTTTGAAATAGAGCGTGTTGCCGACTGCAGTTAGGTGGTCAGCAGAACCGCTACTTGAACCTGAATAGATATCCTTGACCATTACTGTGCCAGCAGTGGTTCCGTCACTCTTCCATAGTTCTCCCCCGTTAGTGCCGTCAGACGCCCTGAAGAAGAGTATTTCCAACGCACCATAATCTATGACTACGAGGTCGGAGGGAGTACTACTACCATTTGTATTATTGTTGATATCTTTGACCCTTACAGTGCCAGAGGTAGTACCATCACTCTTCCATAATTCAACCCCGTCGAAATAGCCATCCCCATCTATGTCCCATGATGCTGCTTGGAAGTAAAGTGTACTTCCAATTGATGTCATCTCTTTGGGATCGCCATCCCCCGGTCCAGCAGAACCAGTCCAGATATTTTTTACCATAACGGTTCCAGAGGCTGTGCCATCAGATTTCCACAATTCTCTACCAACACTATCCTCAGCACTGAAGTAAAGAGTACTTCCAACAACTGTGAGTTCGCTAGGAGAACTGTCGACAGATCCGTTGTTGATATCCTTGACCATTATTGTTCCAGAGGACGAACCGTCACTCGTCCATAATTCGACTCCACTGGTTCCTTTTTTGGCTTGAAAATAGAGGGACTCCGTTGTAGAGGTACCCATAACTGTGAGGTGGGTAGGGGCGCCGCCACCAGCTCCGCTCCAGATGTCACCGACTTTCATCGTTCCAGAGGTAGTACCATCGCTCTTCCATAATTCGCGACCGCTGTTTCCGTCGTCTGCTGAGAAATAGAGGGTGTTGTCCATAACTGTGAGTTCGGTAGGAGAACTGCTCGCTACTCCGCTGTTGATATCCTTGACCATCATTGTTCCAGAGGTCGTACCATCGCTTTTCCATAATTCGTTTCCAGTGCTTGCAGTAGTTGCTGCGAAATAGAGGGTGTTTCCTATGGCTGTGAGGAGGGTAGGACTACTGCTAATATTTCCGCTGTAGATATCCTTGACCATAACCGCATCTAGAATCATCCCTCCGGTATGGCTAATTTCAGTTTCTTTAGGCAATTCTGGGTTGTATGGAATGCCAGAGAGGAGTAGCATTACCACCATGGAAAGGGGGACGAGCAAGGCAGCAGCGGAGTGGATAGGCCTGTCTGACACGCTTATGCGTTCTACTTCCCCTTAGATGAAGACTTCTGAGTCCCATCTATGATGGGAACTCAATTATCAAGTTCATAATCCGCCTGGTGGCGGTTGTTGATTTTGTTGTTGAGGCGGTGGGACATAGTGTTGGTGCTGAACCTGTTGGACAACTTGTTGGGGCTGCATTTGCATAGGTACAGCCTGCTGCATGACGACGATTTGTGGTGGTTTTTTGTTTTTGATAGAGAGGCCGATCAACAGGACGACAAGGCCACAAATACCACCGCAGGCGCCGATTCCAATCGACATGAACCCGCCAACGACATCCAATGCTCCCTGAAGAGGTTCCATGATGTAGACGGTACCATCTCCAGTAATCGTAAGGGTATAGGCTCTAGTGTCATTGGTTGGAATGGTGAAGTAGCCAATTTGACGGTAGCCCGAATCGACATTACAACTATCACCACTACAAGATTTGTACATCTCTTCTGAATCATCACTCATCAAACTAACAGTTGGAGCGGTAGATCCATCTTTGACATATACCATGTAGTGAAAACTTCCAGTGGTGGTGAATGTTGGCATCGTATGCGGGGTGTCGCTTGCTTTTCCTTGCCACATCCCATCATTAGAAGGGTCAAAATCCCCCCCATCTTCAGTCATAATATAGCCATATCCGATGAAGCCAAGCGATGCAACGAGCAACACGCCGCCAAGCCCCATCATGATTTTTCCAGAACCGCTCATGGTGGTGTAATAGGGGTATAGGTGATAATCTTCACTTATTTTGGTAAACGTCCCCTTAAGCGTAACCAGGTTTCACTGGTGAAGGTGAGAACGTAGATAGAAGCGAGCCAGAGCGTAGGTCTTGCCCAGAGGTCAACTCCATGAATCAAGATTATACAGAGCCAAGTCAAGGTTAGTAGGTCTAATAACCAGCGCATAGCAGCGAGAATTTGCTTGCTATTGGATTGCATCTCGGTGAGTTCTGAATCGGTGATTACCGCGGTAATACCTCTTAACTTTGCAAGAGCAGTTCCACCATTCCACTGCATTTTCCCTAGTTTGAAATGATTGAACCAATCGATAAGGATGAAAAGGCTAACCCAAACCAAAACCACTTCCAAAAACGGTTCGGCACCAAATAAGTTCAAGCCATTAAACGACCAAATCAATAGGCCCCACAGCCATCCGGCAATGACGAGTTGAGTCATCCTTGCGAAACGAGATATTTTTCGTAATAGTTCAGCATCATGACCGAGAAAAAGTTCGAGCGAGATAACAAGTGCAACCACTGAGGTTAGAACAAAACCCCCAGCGAGCCACCACCACTCCAAGTTGCTATCACGCCAGCCGATCAATAGTGCGACCAAAGTCCAGCCCAATACGATAGCAGTGCAGGCATTGGAGGCCGCTTGCATCACGTATAACGGGTCCTTGCCATCTTTGAGAACCCCGAGTCCCCCCATCAGTCGAACTTCAAAGGCGGAATCATCGACAACACCTTGAGCGGCAGCAGTCATTCCTCCTACTGATTTTAGGCGTGCCGATTCGACAAATCCAGAGGGAGAATCGTTGTTGCCTTCGCTGCCATTTCCTCCGACAGCAGCAACAGCAGCACCCTTTCCTCTCGATTTTGATTTTCCAGCAGAGCGGGCTTTAGCCCAAGCGCGTATTTCATCGCTGGTCACATCCTCGACTTGATCTTCGTTCAAGGGAGGACCGTGATCGGTGTAGAGCCAGCGACATTGAATTGGAACCGGAGCGGGGTCGACATCTGGGGCAACCATTTGGAATTGACCAGGGCCAAGAGTTGGAAGTTGGGCTACTAAATCCAAATCACCCCCGCTTTCCTTGAGAAGGTGACGAACCTTTTCGACGTCTTGTGGCTGAGTGAAACGGCCAATGAAAGTTGTATTTGCTTGAGCGAGAATCTTGTAATCTACGTCGCTGACGTTTTGGGTGGCAAGAACACAGGCTACGCCGTATTTTCTCGCCTGTTTGAAAATCAATTTAATCAAATCCTTTGCTGGAGGATTGCGAGGGTAAGGGGGAAGGTAGGGCGCTACCTCATCCATGAAGAATAGTAATTTAAGTTCGTTTTCTGCAGGTTGTTGGGTAAGCATCCAACCATACAATTCACGAGCGAGTTCTTGTACGAAATATTGCTTTTGAGCTTCGTCTTGAATCGTGTTGAGATAGACGATGTTCATCGGTACTTTACCGGGCATTGCCGGCTGACAAAACGAATCGATATCAATCGGCACACCACTGGAGAAAAGCAGTTGATTGACCCCACTTGAGAAGGCAGAAAGCCGCCGCGCCAAATCGTTACGTGTACTTTTTGGCAACATATCGTCATAATTACGCAAACCATGTTCAACCGCAACAATATCCCACGAAACCATCTCCTCACGGTCTTCTTCATCTTCGGCAAAACATTCTGGATGAAGCACTCTCAAAAAATTATCATGTGGGTCACGAACCACCTTTGCTAAACTTTGAAAATCTCCGACGTCTAAACCCAATCTTGTGCCGTGAACAAGCACTTCGTAAAGGAATGGTTTGACAACCTTTCCTTGGGTTTTTTCAACATCATACCCAGTGAGGTTCGAGAAACCGGCTGCGACCATATCCCAGGCGGTAATCGCTTCTTCAGCATCTAGGCCAGCCGGAGGTGAGCGAAAAGGGTCGATACAGAGAGGTAGGCCTTTGGAGCGTAGCGGAGTCCAAATTCTGACCTCGATTTTTTCTTTCAACTTCTTCATTCTCTCGACATCGCCATCGTTTTCCAAAAGTTCATTTTCGTCGATGCTCAAAGCCAAACGAGCAAGGTCACCTTGTGGGTCGATGATCAATGAGGGAATACCGGCAAGCGCAGCCTCTTCGATCAGTGCTTTTGCCATTACGGTTTTACCGCTACC
>CAUYXQ010000091.1:0-6066 GCA_963577015.1 Candidatus Thalassarchaeaceae archaeon | reverse complement strand
AAGAGACAGAGCTACCGAATCAAGAACCCGATTCAGAACCACAAGAGGAAGAGCCTGAGGAAGACGAAGACCAAGCGAATATTTCCGAACCCGATTCAGAAGAGGATTCGGATTCTGGGCAGAAAACCAGTGAAACGACTGAGGATTTGCCTTCGCAAAAGGAAATCATCCCATCAGCGGATCGAATAAATGCATCCGACGAAGAGATGGCACGACTATCTGCAGAGGTAACGAATCTTCGGCAGAGTCTTGCCGGAGCAGTTGACATTATCGAAGAAATGGAAACCCCACCCATGCCTCCTGTGGTTTACCAAGACATCATTATTCCCGATCATATAGTGGTTAGTATTGCTAGGCTTTCAAGACAATTAAACCGTGATGGATTAGTCAGGGCGAACATGGGTACCATTTCCATGTTACATCCAGAAATGCCCGGAGTAATGATTTCAACCAAAGAGGGAGTGCTGTTGGCAAGACTCGATGAACGGGATATAGTGGTAGGGAGATTAGGCGAGCAACCCCCTCCCCACGCACCAGAGGATTGGCGTCTACTTGAGGTACTATTGGCTTCAAAAAGCCTTGAAACAAACGGTCCAGCAACCTGTCTCCATGTTCATAGTCCATATACTACGGCCGCTAGTTGTGAAAAGGATTTGATCGTATGCTCTCCAATCGACCACGCTGGTAAAAAGCATATTGGAAAAATTATTATCGTCGATTTTGACAATGATAATCCTGAGGACTTCCTACGACAGACCGTCGAAGCACTAAAGCAGGGCGGAATGAAATGTGTGGCGATCAGAGGCCATGGCGCATTTGTAGTTGGGGCAACCCTAGAAGACGCATGGGCAAACGCGGCAATGCTTGAACACAGTATGAAAATTGTATTATTGGCGAGACAAGCCAATCTCAGGGTTTGATTCATTCACGGTTTGCACGGCATAAAGCGACAAAATTTTCAAATATTTCTTTACCGTATTCCGAATCGTTGACCTCGGGATGAAATTGTAGACCAAAACGATCCCCCTTTTGATTTTCCATACCCTGAACATTGCAGCTTGCACTACTGGCTGTGATAAAGAACCCATCTGGTATTTCATGAACTTCATCATTATGACTTTCCCATACGATTTGAGAATCAGCGGTGTTGGCAAAAATCATACCACCATTGTTTACTAGGGCAATTTCCATTGCTCCAAATTCTGGTTCAGGGGATTCACGAGCGGAACCCCCGTAAAACCTAGCCATAAACTGGTGACCGGCACAAATGCCAAGAATGGGCAAATCAAGTTCAAGAAAGGCCCCACAATTCCCTAATTCCCCAGTTAGTCCTACACGTGCCGCCCCACCAGAAAGAATCAAACCATCCAACTTTCGCAGATTATCGACCGGAGTATCATTATCAACGATGATAGTATCTACGCCTAAATATCGAAGCATTCTCCATTCACGATGAGTCCATTGCCCACCATTATCGATAACATCGATGACAAGTGAATCCCCTCCGGTCATGATGCGCCCTAAACATCTCGCTTCGCGGCCCACACATGAACCTTGTCTGACCAGTGGACACATTCAAAACCGGATGGTAGGTCGCGGGGCCATGGCAGAAGAGATAGACTACCGCTGTGCGCAATGCGGAAGCATTGAAAACTTTACTAGAATCGAGAACGGAATCAGTTGTAAAGCATGCGGTTCTAGAATCTTCAGTAAATTGCGTAGAACTGGTTTTAAAGTTCTACAAGCAGAATGAGTGCACAAGTCTCATGAACTGCTGACTATGACGTGCTGATGCATGCCAAGTTGGCTCGAAGATTATGCGCCGCGTCGATTCGACGAACTTGCATTTAGTGGGAAAAATCGCAGTGCTATCGAAAGCGCAACAATTTCCTCAAACCCCCCTCATATTTTACTAGCAGGGCCAGCAGGAATTGGCAAAACAGCATGCTGGAGGCTGATGGCACGGCAAATTCTTGGACCGGGCTGGAAGTCAACAACCCATGTTCTTCAAGCCAAAGATCTCAAAGGAACAGCAGGAGCAATGGCAAACTTTGAGGATTTTTTACGGCCCGGGGGAAATAATTCATCTGATACCCTAGCGGGAAGATCTAGCCTCGACGCATTTGATTCTTCGATGATTACCGCATCGGTAAACGACCCCCCACCATCAGGAAAGGAACGGCAGCGCGAAGAAGAGAGGGCGCCAATCTCTCGTTTGATTATTATCGAGGACGCTGACCACCTTGGGCCAAAAAGGCAACCTTATCTTAGAAGGATGATGGAATCCAACACTCATACCAGCCGATTTATTTTTACCGCGCGCAGCCCCTCTCGAATAATAGATGCATTAAGATCAAGAACGCAACAAATACGCATTTCAGCAACATCTACAGAACGAACCATTTCGATATTGGAAACAATTTCAGGAAAAAATGGTTTGAATGTGAATAGAGAACTCTTTGGCGACATCGCTCACATCGTTGATGGTAATTTACGTAGAGCAATATTAATCTTGGAGATTATTGGCCGCAAAGAGCAGACACCGAATCGAAAAAACCTACAAGAATTAGTAGCATCAACAACCCCATTCAGCATCCAAAAAGCGCTTGAGGAAGCCTTGCGGGGGCGAGTTCATCAATGGCAATGGGAAAAACAAGGCACGCTAAACAAGAGGGTATTGAAGGGGGCGTTAGGGGCCTTGGATGAGGCGATGAAAAGCCATTCGTTTAATTCGGAGGATGTAGTTTTACATCTTCACCGATTATTGACTACAGGGCGTTTGTTATTATCAGAGCAACTACAAGCTGATTTATTAGAATCATTGGCGCGTTGTGATGTAAAGCTAAAGAGATCTATACATGGTCGAATTCATCTCGAGAGATTTATGCACGAGGCTGCAGGTTTCGCTCAAACATATTTGACTTGATATAAGTCATTCAAATCAATATACAACGGGCGCGGCAGGATTCGAACCCGCGATCTTCGGCTTAGGAGGCCGACGCATTATCCAGCTGTGCTACGCGCCCAGACCCAGCCAAAGCCCCCTCTTTGAAGACGCTTCGGTGTAACTTTCTTCCAAAAGGGAGATGAATGCAGGCCCTCTGTGCATAACGATTCAGATGTTAGATGACACCAGCATAATGCCCGCAATAGCAGGCGCTAGCGGTGGTCTTCCAGATCCATATGGAGTCGGTTTTGAGGAAAGTGTTAGCCAATTAGAATTGACGAAGGAAGAGTGGGAACGAATAGAGCGGATTAGAATTCGATCAGGAGCATTGGTTTCAAATCCATTTTTTGTAATTTCCAGAAATATTTCTGGGATTTTAATAGCACTTGTCGCCTTATCAGGAGTAATGGCACCAGAGGTAATTTCACCGCTAATGGGGTATGCATTCATAATGCTCATCCCAATTTTCATTCTTGCATTAGCGCCTTCGCTTATTGCGGCGGAATCTTCATGGCGTGCATTTTCTTTGCGAACTTCTCTTTGGGAACAAGGGGGGATGAGAGGGGGTAAACGAACCGGGTTGAAATCACGTCCCGGTATGGACCGTATCGCAGAGGGATTACGTGATGGGCGACGAAATAACGGTTTTGCAATAGCCATGGCTTCAATTTCTATGCTATTATTTTTCTTTTCCGTAGGCCTTTCTACCGATGGCATCGCTTACAATCTTGCATTACTAATAGTGATGACAACAGGATTATGCTTTTCCTTTCACACTATTTTCACCAACGAATACCGTAAGCGCTACGGCGATTCACTACCTTATCTAATGCTACATTCACCAACACATCGCCCCACGCAACTGAATACAATTCTCGGCGATCTTGTCGCAGCCCATCTCGATCCTGATAGTGAATTAGATTGGAGGGATTGGGAGATACGATTGGAGAAATCACTATTGCCTGGAATACGCCCCCTTCAAGCAAGAGAAAGAATGCTCTATCTTCTTTATCTTCATCAAATAGGAACCCTTGATACCCAAGAAACCATAAAGGAACTACAGCAGTCGATTCGTTCACAATCTATCCCCGATCTTCTTCTCGATGAGAATGCGGTTTTCAATTGGCGAACACTGCAAAGAGTTGTTTCACACGCCAAAGCATGGCAGCCCGAAGTATTCCAATTATTGGATAGATTACAAAGCGATCTGAGGACGGGCTCTCCATCTATTTCCAAAGGAGGGTGGAGGATGGATTTAGCGCTAGATAATGTGCACGAAGGGGGTACGGGGCACCTATTCATCGCTTTGAACAATCAAACCGAACAAACCCATCATGTCAGAGTAGAGGTTATCGTTCCCGGAGGGGAGCCAGAATCGCGCGATCACAGATTGGAAATCGTAAATTGTATCGGCCCCACCTCTCCATTACCACTCACCGATTCACTTGAGATAGATGTTTTAGATTGTATTCCTCAATATTTGGAAAAAGGAGCTATTTTGTGGCTCGGCGTGGCGTGGAAAAGAGGATTTAAAGGTCAAAAAGTGGTACAGGTTATCCTCAAAGACGACGAGGGAATGGTATTGAAATCACGTGTGATAAATGCTCATGATACCATGAACGAAGTCCAATTACAAAAGATACGAACAAGAAGGATTCACCTTGCAAGACCCATAGGCGAAACAGCATTACCGACAGCCACTTCACAGATTCTTTAAATGAATAATAAGCGCGTCGTTTATCACTTGGCAACGGGTCGCCTGACTCGACGAGGTGAGATGATGGAGGCGTGGGATGTTATCGTGATTGGAGATGGGCCAGCGGCGATGAGAGCAGCCATCGAGTCAGCAGGGAGCGGGGCGAGTACCCTTCTCTCATCACCGTTTTCTTTAGGTGTAGGAAATGCATGTGCAACAGATGGTCTTGCAGCTTCGATAATGGAGGCGGACTCCAAGAGCCATAGTAATGATACAATTCAGGCTGGTGCTTTTCTTTGCGATCAAGATATTGTAGCAAAAAGAGTTGCAAACGCAGTAAGTCAGGTAAATCTCCTCGAGAGATGGGGTGTGATATTCCGTAGAAACACCAAAGGAACCCCCCATGCCGCCACCGCATTTGGACATTCTAAACCAAGGTTGACCGGAGCAGGAGATGCAATGGTCAAGGAAACACAACAAGTGCTTGAGGAGCAATGCATCCGCCAAGGGGTGGTGAGTAGGGGAAACCAAATTCCACTCGAATTAGTGCATCGGAACCAAAGCATTTGCGGAGTAATCATACTTGATATGACCACAGGTCAATTACATCCGCTCCAAGCAAAAACTGTAATTATCGCCGATGGCGGTTTTGAAGAGGCGTGGAATGGCAGCAATTATTCAGGCGGTCTTGGTATGGATTTAGCATTACGCGCAGGAATCTCATTACGTGACATGGAATTTATTGCAAGGACTCCATTAGCGCTTTCTGGAACAGACATAATCTTGCCATTTGGAATGCTCAATGATGGCGCAAGCCTACATTCAGCAGACGGTGCCGATTTGGAAATAGCCCTGGATTCTGATATGCATTATGTGCTTGAAAAGATACAACAGACACCAAACCCAGTGTTGGATGCAAGAGGATTAAAAAGCCAATGGTGGAATGGAACCGCCAAACAAATCTCCCAACGCTTAGGAGTTGAAATTAATCAACAAACACTTGCAATTTCATGTAAAGCAATTTCGACAATAGGCGGAATCCCAGTCGACGAAAACGGTCGCGTAATTACAGAAAAATGGTCACGTTGGTTTACTGGATTATATGCTGCAGGAGATGCCGCTTGTTCAGGAATGCACGGTGCGGGAATGATTGTTGGTAATCGCTTGTTGGATGCATTGTCCGGCGGTTCAGCCGCAGGTAAACACGCCGGTGAATGGAGCCAAGGTGCTAGTTTTTCAGGGCGCGAGGATTTGGAAGCGGTAATTGGTGCGGCCGAAGCCGAACTAGATTTATTATTCATCGAACAAGAAGGAAATGTATTGAGAAGTGGCCCGATCACTACGGATTTGACCCAGGTAATGGATTCAAGCATGGGCTTTGAAAGAGAGGAAGAAGGACTTTCTACTGGACTGGAGAAACTAT
>CAUYXQ010000090.1:0-6070 GCA_963577015.1 Candidatus Thalassarchaeaceae archaeon | reverse complement strand
ATATAGCCCGGTAGACATCCTTCCAGCTGCGCGTGCACCAGAATAGCCAAAGTTACTGGGCAGGCCGATGTAATCACCATCGACTGTGACCGTTTGGTTCACCCGTGGTGACCCCGTAGGAACCAGGCCTGGAAAATCGATTGCAGAAGGATGAGCAATCAATTCAACTGCGGGTAGGCTGAGAATTAATTTCTCTTGAATCAAGAGCACTAAGTCCTCGACTTCATCACTGTCAATTTCGAATACATTGCTTGAACTGATCTCGATCCAGCCGCTCACATTAGAAATCTCTCTGGCCCGGCTCCAGAAGTCCTCAAAGTCGAGGGTCAGCACTGAAACAGCACGACCCACAGTCTTAGCAGCGATATCAGCATCTGTTGTAGGAAGTTGTGGGCCAGAGATCATGTGTTGCTTGACCCCGTTAAGAGCAGTTACAGTTCGATGGTATCTCGATGGCGGTTCAGCGGCAAAACTCAGTTGAGTCGAGCCCGAACTAGATGATACGAATAGACCGGTTACCGGGAAGATTTGATTGCCCGGATAATTGTGTGCGACATCGGGATTGCTGTATGACCAATACCACGAATGGCCACCGAGTACCACGCCACCGCCAGTGAGCATAAATTGCTCGATGGACCTATCCTTGGCATCATCCCACGAATTCCAAAATTCGCCGACAAAACAATCCTGACCTGACAAAGCATCGGGTTGGGCATCTGTGGTCACACTATATCCTGCGTTCTCCAATTCATCCTGCCAACCATTATAGCGCGCAGCCAATGCTACATTCACGCCTTCATTACAGACCCAATCAAGAATATTGAGTGAGAGATTGCCCTCATCACCTGAGGTTTGGGCAACAAAGCCCTCATGGCCATAGCCGGCTACGCGACCCAATCCTACATGACCAGCGGATATCAATGGGCGGTTATCCCAATCGATGCCTATTGGGAAAGTCCATTCGCCGATTGGCACGATTAGCGAAGGCCAAGAAGAGCCGTAATCTATCGAGGTTACATTCTCGGTAATCTCCAGCCAATCTACATCGAGATCATGAACCGCAAGGGTGAGAGTTGTGTTGAAGGAGCCACCACTATTATTGGCGAAAAGAGTGTATTCTTCCCAGCCATATCTCGCAAGAGGCGAGCCAGTTATACTGCCGTCATCATTCAGGGAAAGCCCAAGTGGAAGGGAGGGATGCATCTCCCATGTATCGATTGCTGGACCGGTATTGTTCGCTTTCAAATGAATGCTCTCGTTGGCAGCAATTGCGATTTGAGTCTCTGGCCAAGAGATTCCCAACGGAGTCAAATCGACCACGCTGATGGTTATCGAACCAACATCGGCGCCCCCGCTATTAATAGCGAGAATATCGTACTCGGTTTCATTCCACAATTCACTGGCAATTCCACTTATTCTGCCATCGTTATAATCGAATGTCAATCCCGCCGGAAGCGCACCTGAAATATTCCAAGTTACCACCTCCCCTCCCAAATGCGTAGGGGTGAGGTTCACCTCATCGATATTCACTGCAAGAGTCAGTATTTCGACCAAATAATGCAAGTCACTGACCGCGACATCAACCACTTCGATCATTAGAGTAGCAGTAGTTGAGCCGCCACTATTATTGGCCCAAATAACATACCATGATAGAGTGCTCAATTCAGTAGGTTCACCGTGGATGACGCCACTGGATGAATCGATAGTCAATCCACTGGGCAGAGCAGGCTCTGTATCCCATTCTATCACCTCACCACCCGCTAATGAAGCGGGGATTAACTGGCGATATTCACCTTTTGTCAAAGAAAAACTTACCGCTGAATAGGTCAATCCACTGGGTTTTACATCGATGATTATCAGAGTGAAATCAAGTGAATCCTCGCCACCAGAATTGGTGGCGATAATGCTGTGCTCTGAAGTTCCAATAACTTCAGGAGCACCTCTAATCGAGCCGTCTCCCGCTAGATATAGGCCAGCGGGTAAAGGTGGCTCGACAGTCCATGAATCAATGCTCAGCGCGGCGCTGAGCATCGGAGCAGATAGTACGACATCCTCGCCTTTTATCAGAACAGGAAAGGGTTCGGCATAGGTGATGACGGGAATCGGTTGAATGACGATGATATCCAGAATCGTGTTATTAAATCCGGCGGCATTTGCCGCGGAGATGGTATGACTAATCGGGCCATATTCTTCAGAGAGCGAACCACTGATCACCCCGGTTGAAGTATTCAAAACCAAACCCGTGGGCAAGGTGGGAAAAATCGTCCATGAATCAGGGCCGTCACCAGAAAAAGAAGGGATGAAGGAACTATTCACTCCGGTTTCCAAGGTTAGGGTTTCATTCTCATAAGAAAGGCCGTTGGGTGCAACCATTGGTACACAAGCTTCGAAACGCCATACCTGTTGTGAATTACAATCCTCTGCAGTGATATTTTGTGATTTATCATCTTCTACATCTATGTTGATTTCGACACAGATGCCGTCGATCTTTTCCATGTTCTCACTGCATTCAAACTCAGGTTCGAATAGGTCATTTTCATAGAGAGCCCAAGAACCGGCGAGCAGCATGCCGGTTGCAGCGATGGTTAGGATAATTTGTAACCTAGTGCCATCGGCCATGTCGCTACTTCCGGGAGTTTTGATATATACTTGCGCAGACCTTTCCAAGCCCTTGGTTGCTCGATGAGGATTAAATAGCCAGTGCATGTGGCCGAATCAGACCTCGCTTAGCTCAGTTGGTAGAGCACCTGGCTGTAGTTGGAAAACAAACGTCGCAGCAGACACCAGGGTGTCCCCAGTTCAAGTCTGGGAGCGGGGACCATTTCCGTTGTTTAGTCATGCTTGGTATTACATTATGTCTCAGGCTGAATGAATTTTCA
Source organism: Candidatus Thalassarchaeaceae archaeon (assembly GCA_963577015.1). Lineage (GTDB taxonomy): Archaea > Thermoplasmatota > Poseidoniia > Poseidoniales > Poseidoniaceae > MGIIa-K2. The sequence continues at coordinate 3,191 of CAUYXQ010000090.1, read as the reverse complement.
GCATGTTGGCACGAAGAAGATATGTTTGCCTTTATAGCAATCGGTATTCGGCTAAACCCTTAGAACCCTTCCAAATATGCAAGTCGCTCTTTAGCGAACTCTGCATATCCCAACACTCCATTTATAAGACAATAGTCAAGAGCTTTTTGAAAAGTTATGCGGGCATCTGCTATCAAATTCATAGCTACATAACATCCAGCAATACCAAGTACTCCAGCCGCTTTTTGTGTTGGTGTATCACAAATTTGAGATAAGTGTTCAAATACATCTATCGCTGCATGATACTGTCCTTGGTCTCTCAATAGATTGCCGTGAGCAGTGTATAATATTGCTTGGTGTTGTGATGGATCTGCCGATATAAAATCACTTATGAGATTGGTTGCTCTTTCGATTAACTCCTGTTGAGCTTTTAGTGACAGCCCGCTAACATTTTCACTAATGTTGGCCAATTCGATAATGCACTCAAATTCAAGTTCTTTGAATTCATATCTTCTAGCGAGATTTAGTGCCTGAGTAATCAACTGTAAATGCGTGGCAGTCTCGCCTATTCTATTATAGTCTGCGGCCGACAATCTTAGAATCTTACATAATGGATAAAATTCATTATTTAGAGTATGCATTTCTATCAATTGAGTTGAATATTGTATAGTCTTTTCAGAGTTGATATCCATTGAGCGAGTAGACCAATAAAGGTTCCAAAGAGTATCTGTATCTAATTGAAAACCAGATTTTTGTAAGTTTTCTGTAACTTTAACTAACTCTTTCACCTCTTGAGTAATTGAAAGATTGTTATTCTCTTGCGAGCTCCCCTGCAAGCCTATTTCCTTCCATGCAGTTACAATTCCAGTGGAGATTTCCTGAGCATTGCTTTGGTTAATGACAATATCCCCGCTCATTGCACTATCTTTGAGATTGATAGCGGATGATGTCTCGCTCGATTGTTGCTGTATGTTCACATTTCCCGACATCATGGAATCTTCCATGTTCACGATGGATGTGGGTGCAGATGGCGATGAAGGGGGGGCAGGAATCCATTCAGAACCAGTCCACATGAACTTTCCATCAGGGCTGATAATGGGGCTAGACACATCCTGTGGTGTCGATTCGAATTAACCAAACTTTCGGTACTGAATCTGATCCAAGTCTGGGAGCGGGGACCTATATTCACAGTGTAAGTGGTTATTTTCCATATTTGTAAATCCAAACCAATTCTACTAATCTACATGCACAAGGCGCCCACATACGTTTGAAAACAGGATGATTTGTTAGGCGATCGTCTGCTTCAATGAGTTCCGAATACAATTCATTTATGGCAATTGATAAGTTTGGCATGACCATTGTGATATCTTGTTTTTTTCCAGATTTATATTCTGTATTCAAATTTAAGATCTCTACCAATTTTTCGGTCTTGATATGAAATAATAGCATTAATTCTCGTCGAATCATGTGTCTTATTCCACTAGCTGGCTGACCCCTTGTACCATCTCTCCTCCCATGGGGTCCTGTCTTCTTTAGTATCGATTCTGCTACTGCCTTTTCTAGTCTCAAAGTGTGTCGATTGTTGATTTTTATTGATTCCCACAATTTAGTATGAACTAAGCCGCCATGCCCTCTGCTTTGTTTGACATAGACTTGTTTCTTGTATAGAGCACCCTTGTTCCATCTGTTGACGTGTCTTAACTCGTCAAGATTCGGACAAGACGCCATGATACGTTTAATCACACAAGATAAATAAACCTTTCAAAACCGATGCTTTATTCGATTGAAAAATCCCAACCTAGCCGCACTCTCCATTTTAGAAAACGAGTTGTTTAAGTAGTATCAAATTGTATCTATATATATGAATGAGGAAGTAAAAATGATTGAAAATAATAGAGGCACTTCACATTGGAATGATGCCGATTTACCGGATTTATCCGATGAAGATATTTTCAAAGCAGAACGATACTCGAGCAGATTATGGGCTCTTGATTTTGTTAATCCAGAGAATGTTGGAAAATATGAGTTCATGAGTGAATTCGGGTTAACATTACAAAATACAGGCCAATTTGCCGTTCGCTGTATCTATGCTATCGACCATTACGAGGTTAGAATCACTTTAGCTATGTTGAGGAAAACCTTTGCGAGTATCAATATTAAATTAGAATTAGGGCAACATACTATTGTTGCACCCTTTAGTGATAATCTATCTGATAATAGACCAACAATCGGACAAAAAGACATTGTTCAAAAAGACATTATTCAAAAAGACACTGTTCAAGGAAGATACGATTTTATTGATATTGTTTGAAAAACTATATTTTGCATCGTTTTGATGCTAAATTACCCTAAAAGGAGATGATAATATGAGAAATAAAGAAATAGAAATTAAACTGCAAAAGTCCTTAGATTCTGGGAGAAATGTTTGGGCAATCGGTGATGTCCATGGATTCAACGAAACCCTCAGAAGTTTAGTAGGCCAATTAGATTTACAAACTAATGATTATGTTGTATTATTGGGAGATTTAATCGATCGAGGTCCCAATTCATATGATGTAGTACAGTTTGCAAAATCTTTGAAAAACATAGTCAGCGTCAAAGGTAATCATGAGGAAATGATGTCCAAATCACTCTCTTTGGAGGGGTTAGAGTTACCGGATATCGATCTTGCCACATGGTTGTATACTGGGGGACTTGCCACAGTAACATCTTACATAGACGCATATACTGATGGAAATGGTGAGGAATTTACCACGCAACTCGATGAAATAATTGAACATGATACGGAATGGATGGATCAATTACCCAGTCAAATTATTCTAAATGATTGGCGCTTAGTCCATGCCGGATATGATCCGGAAATTGATTTGGATAATCAAACCGATAGTGAGCTGCTACACATCCGCAAACCATTCCACATAGCAACTAAGCCAATTGATGCCAATAGAACAGTGATGTTTGGTCATACACCAACGGTAAGCCTGCCAGGACATAGCAAGCAATCTTGGGGCCAAGTTTGGTATTCGAGTGTGCTACTGAAAGATGGACGACCAGCAGCTATTGGGTTAGATACTTGCTTGTTTCACAACGCAGATGCCCCTGCCGTCTTGACAGCCTACAATCTAAAGGACGGCAGTACAATTCAACAAGACCGAGTAGAGCAATGGAATAGAAAGGCGATAATAAGAGCAAATGATGTATGAGGAGGAATA
>CAUYXQ010000089.1:0-6096 GCA_963577015.1 Candidatus Thalassarchaeaceae archaeon | reverse complement strand
GCTCAAGTTGCTGATGATAATATGACTTACATCCGAGATAGCGGGGGTTTAGCTCTAGATGGCGAAATTTCCCCTGGCGGTGGTTTGGTTGATGTAATATTTGAAGGAACCGACTTCAATGGGGTGACACATAGACAAGTTGTAGCAACCCTTGCTCCAAATGCTGGATTGATTTCGCTACCAGAACCACAACTTGACGGTAGCCATCTCTGTTACTATGACGGCAATGGTGATATGGTGCCTGATCGTGATATTGACGGCGACGGGGTTCTCTCAAGAGAAGAAACCATCAATTGCCTCAAAGCAAATATCGCCCCCCTGAATCCTCAATTACTCAGTGAGGACCCCGACGGATTCCTTCCCGACGGATTCGGACCTGTCAGTGTCATTTTGCGTTTTGAAGAGACATTGCCCAACGAGGGTTGCCAATCTTTGGATGTAAATTATTTAGGACAGCAAGGAAAATGGGATCCATGTATTGACGAATTAGGTAATGACCACTTTAGAGTCTTAATGTCATACAATAGCAATGGCTTTTCATTGATAGGTAGGACCAATTTAGATGTCGATGATCAAATAGTCTATACCAGTGAAATCGATCCACTAACTGGATTGGTTGTGCCAAAACCTATGGTAGTCACAGGGCAACTAACCGATGAACTCGATACAAATCTTTCCTTTAGAAAAATTAGAGTCAACTACGAGATGATAAACAGTGCCGAGGGGCCGGTCGCTTGTCTTAATGGCGTAACCGACATCGATGGAAGATTTGCTATCACTTGCCCACTCAATGATGTTACAGCGGGTAATGCTAGAGTAAGTGTAATCTATTCTGCCTGGGACAATAACGACGCATATCGCTATCAGAATAAGACGCTTCAGACCGAATTCGACGTATTCAGTAATTCATCATTGGTACTAACAGAAGTTGGGCCATTCAGGTCTAGCATCGAGCAATACATCGCTCCTAATGGAACGATTTACGATGTGCTTTACCTCAAGGAGAGCTTCCACATCGACGCCTTATTATCGCAATCCAATGGTTTGCCAGTTGGCGGAAAATGTTTGAATATTTATCTTGATCCAGAACAAAACGTCAGGCCGATTGCTACTATCCACACCCGCGAATCAGACGGAACAATCGACTGGTATAGCAGTGACCCTACTCATAATCCAACCTTGAGAGGAGTGGAGACTACCGGTGGAAAGTTAGAAGGATTTAGAACCTTGAAAGTAGCCTTTGAACCCGACATAAACGTCCCAGGCGGATGCGATAAGGAACCATCGAATGTACTCAATGGTTCATTCGTCGAAAAAACGATTCTTGTGCGTTCGCAAATTGATTTAACCATGAAAACCTCGTGGGCGAGCACAGGTTCGAATGGATTACTAGAAGACGATCCGGTTTACGGTGAAGTCGCTTTACTCAGAAAGCGTTTGGATTTGGCCGTTGAAAGCGAAGAGATTTGGTTTGTCAGGCAATATTGGGATGCATCTACTGGAGAATGGGTTACAGAAGGACGAAATGAATCTATGACCAATGAACAGGGAATGGCTGATTTCGAATGGGCTTTTGCCGGTAGAACCTGCGAGGGAGATCTCTGTTCTGGTAAATGGAGGATTGTAGCATATTATCCTGGTTCCACTTTCTTTGCCGAATCAAGCGATAATATCACACTTGAATTAGCATGGCAAGAGCGAATAATTACTGATAATGCGGGGGGATTATTCACCCCAAGTACAATAATGGGCACTGTCATTATGTTGATGGCTGTTTTGATTGCTGGAATTATGTATCATCGCAGATCTGCAGCACGCCGTCAGATTGAGGCATTGCGTGGAATTTTGACCGATACCATGTTACAATTGCAGGCAGCGAATGAATACATCGCCATAATCTTCGATTGTTATAAGCAACTGGTGAAGCATTTCAGACGCCATGGCTTTATGAAGAAGGTCTATGAAACAACCAGAGAATTTGAAGCAGCGGTTAGAAATGCATTCTACATGGTCCCCGCAGAACAACTCGGAGAATTCCTTTCGATATTCGAAGAGGCGCGTTACTCCGATCATGAGATTGGACCTAGCCATAGAGACCGAGCTATGCAAACCTTAGGGGCGATTTCTCAGAGTCTAACGATGGCGCTTGGAGACACCGGAATGATTGCTCGTTCCGAAGACGATACTGCCAAGTTATATGACCAATTAACCAAAGCAGGAGAATTCAAGACCGCAGATGGAACAGTGATTCAGGCAGGCATCGATACCGACGCCGAACAATCTAATTTCAAGATTTGAAGCGATTTATTATCGTCATTAGACGAATCCTGCATAGGCGCAGCATTGATGGTCTCTTGCGCACTGGGTTGGGCATGGAGGATTGGAAATCTCTCATCGACCAAGCAATGCAACAGGAATCAACCGATTTAATTGGAGCCCATAACACATATGGCGGTGCGGTGCGAATCGCATTATCCAATGCCCAGTTATTGCTTGGTGACCTGGAAGCAGCACAACTGATGGAGTCGATTTATGGGGCCTTGGTCGCCTATTCACAGCAAGTGATGATTCGAATGCGCGCTGAAGACCCAGAGATAGGAGGGGTCGATCACGCATTCAGGGCTGGACAAGCATACGGGGTTAGCTGTGTGCTCAATCACCTGATTGACCAACTCACCGACGTAGGCGCAATCACTTCTTTAGAGGCACTCGATGATTTCTCAGATACCCTTCACGATGAGATTGTAGTTCAGGCCAGAGGAGCAGGCCTAACCGTCGAATTACTCGACGCAAAGGGCGAGATACTCTACGATTGAGATATACGAGTTGATTATAGGACGCAGTATCGCGTCGGTGCCTTCATAACAGGATGGCAAGTCGCCGAGATGCTTCCATAGCATCGAGTGAGTCATATGAGCAGACCAACACGCAAGACCAACCAGAGCCTCATCGAGTTAATCGATGAACTCAAGGCCAAATCTCGCGACACCGGGTCGGCACTATGGCGAGATGTTGCCCTGCGCCTCTCAAGGAGTCGTAGCAACTGGGTTCAACCGAATCTCAGCCGTTTGAGTAGACATGCCCCCGAGGGCGCAACCGTCCTCGTCCCAGGCAAACTTCTCGGCAGCGGAGATCTCGTAGCAAGCCACAACGTCGCCGCCTACAGTGTCAGTGCCGGTGCCCGTGAGAAGATAGAGGCAGCTGGAGGACGAGTAATGTCCCTTAGTGAGCTGATGAATGAAAACCCAAACGGATCAGAGGTGATTATCCTTGGATGACACAATCTACGTATTCGATGCCGATGGCCTGATAATGGGCCGTTTGGCAAGCAGGGTTGCCGACCTTCTGTACAAATCAGCACGTGCTGGGGGCGAAGACAAGGTTATCATCGTCAATTCTGAAAAGGCTATAGTTTCTGGAAAACCATCTAGCGTCATGAAGGAATACCACCAGAAGTACGAACTCAATCATGCGCGAAAGGGTCCATTTTTCCCTCGTATGCCTGATATGATACTCAAGAGAGCCGTGCGTGGAATGCTACCCTATCAGAGGAAGAGTAGCGGTCGCAAGGCCTTGCTGGCACTTCGTGTGGAAATCGGTTGCCCTTCAAATTTGAAAGGCGATCTCCCCGATGGGCACGAATTAGGAGATGATTCAAAAATTCGCAGGGATTTACCTACCCGATATGTCAGTCTAGGTGAGATAAGCGCCGATCTTGGCGCACCTGCACACCGCTGGACTGGAGGTGAGCAGTGATGGCACGTAAGAAGAACAAGGTCGTACAGACCTCTGGAAAGAGAAAGACCGCGGTTGCAAGAGCGACAGTAAAGGCTGGAAAGGGAAGAGTTCGGGTCAATAGCGAACCTATCCAAATTCTCCAGCCAGCACTATCACGCCAAAAAGCGATGGAACCACTAATCATCGCTGAGGCCATGAAAAGAATGAGCAAAGTAGATATCAATATCCTAATCCATGGTGGAGGAGTGATGGGTCAAACCGACGCTATCAGAACCGCTATCGCAAGAGGTTTGGTTCACTATAATGGCGGAGCAGAAGGAATTGACGACGAATTGAGAGACGAGTATCTTCGCTTTGATCGCAATCTTTTGGTCAACGACCCTCGTCGTAAGGAACCGAAACATCAACTCGGTCGTGGCGCAAGAAAGAAGAAACAGAAGTCCTATAGGTGATATGAATGATAATTCCAGTACGTTGCTATAGTTGTGGTGGTTTAATCGCTCACAAGTGGGAAGAGTTCAACGAGAAAATCGATGCCGGTATCGAGTATGCTCAGGCGCTTGACGAGATTGGTTTAATCCGTTATTGTTGTCGCAGAATGTTTCTTGGTCACGTCGACCTCATCACTGAGATTGCACCATTCAGCCGATCTCGTGAATGATATTCGGGCCCGTGGGTTAGCTTGGCCTATACTTGGCGGCTGGGGGCCGTCAGACTCCAGTTCAAATCTGGACGGGCCCACTTTCGATAGTATCCCGTGCATAAAATAAGATTCGTTTTCACGGCTATTAGGCACAACCGGAGAAGGTCATATTGATGTGGTATGAACCATACCACAACCCATGCGAGGCATCTACGCGGTCCTACTTTCAATATTGATTTTAACGTCGACAATTCTACCTCTGGTAGATGCAGCTGACACCGTCACTACCGGTGATGCCGCAATGTCGGGCACAGTGGTGCTTGATGGCAATTATACCGTTAGTGCGGGCGATACTTTGACCATCGCTGCTGGAACCACCCTCGATGCCAAGAATTATTGGATATTGGTCGAAGGTTCATTGGTCGCTACCGATGCTACGATTTCCTCATCGATCCAGGGTTCAGGCCAAGGCGGTGCTTCCGCCGGGGTTTGGGATGGGATAATCATCGCACCTGACGGAGATGCTGTATTAGATGGAGTCACCATTTCAGATGCCAGGACTTGCATTAGCGCAAATGGCCGCTTGGATGCGAACGACCTCACCCTTTCCCATTGTTTGATTGGTATGGAACTCTACGGCACGGCCAATCTTACTGGGTTTAGCGGCAACGACCTTCAATCAGGAGGGATAAGGAGTACGGGAACCCTAAATATCACGGATTCAAGTATTTCCAATACCAGCATGGCAATTTCCTCAACCGGCAATCTAGATGTTGATAATCTCGACATTATTGATTCTGGCGCAGGGATATATGTTACGGCCGGTAGTGCAACTATCGATAATCTCAATGTGGTAAATCTCTCGATGGGATTGCATGTCGAAGATGGAGTAAGCGGTTATATGACAGGTATGACAGGAGAAAGAAACGTATTGGCAATAGATGCCGGAGATAGTTCTAACTTTCCTTTCCAGGATATCACATTGGGAGCAGAACGCCTCCTCCAAGCATGGAATTCAGGAGATATTTCTGTATCTAACGCTCAAATCAACGGCTCTTTCGATAGTGAAAGAGCAGCGATTGACATCGTTTCAGATGCGGATATTTCCTTTACAGATATTTCTCTAACCAATGTCACCCACGGAATAGATATTACCGGAGCCGGAGATTATACTTTCAATAATTTGATAATCACTGCTAGTGGTATTGGTATTCAAGCCTCTGGTGACCTTTCCTTGGATATCAATACCATGGTGATGGAAGTCGAGCAGGCAGGAATGCTTCTCAGTGAAATCCAAGGGGAGTTCACCGATTCAACAATCAATATCAGTGACGGAGGAGATAATGGCGTTGAAATCTTATTTGGAGATTATGTCATTGACAATATGGAAATCAATAAGCCATATAATTCTCAAGAACACAATTCTATTGGAATGCATGCTTGGTTGGCAAATTCAATAACCGTATCCAACCAAATGAAAATCAGCGGATTTGCTACTGGGTTAAGATTAGAAGATGGTAAAATGACTATCGATGACCTCGCTGCAGGACTTTCAGAGGACATTTGTATCGATTTAATCAATGGTGAATTAATCATCACAGGTTCACTTTCAACCAACGCGTCAACGACAGGAATCACCCTTGGCGAAGGATCTACTATAGTGGTGGCAAGTTGGGATTCTGAATACCATACCGATGGAATAAACATAGGGGAAT
>CAUYXQ010000088.1:0-6136 GCA_963577015.1 Candidatus Thalassarchaeaceae archaeon | reverse complement strand
ATCCAACCAGGCTCAATCTCAGACACGGCAATGGCAAGATTACAACGTGAAGCACCGGCCATCGATCTAAAACCAGTGGAAAAAGAATATTCAGTGGCCATTGAAGAGCCGATTCTAGTAACTGATGAACAGGGAGATGATTCTCCATCAAGTGGTTTGGTAATGTTGACTAGACTTTCAATTAGTGGATTCAGTCATTCTATTTTACGTAAGAGATTATTGCAATGGCGGCGAATGGGTATCGATGTCTCAGAATTGGAACCAGGTCTTTTCATAGATGATATGAACGACTGTCACGCTCTTTATCAGTTGGTTGAGAATAAGGTTAGGAGAGCTGTGGAATTGGATTCGCGCTTGGAACTAATCGCAGATAATGCATCGATTGCAGAATTGGTAAAACTTCGCTTCAGACTAAGGCAATTGACCGGGTTAGACGATGTAGAACAAGCCATAGACTCGATGCTAGATCAAGTCAATCCCTAGGTAATCGGCCGCATTCAGCCTCTATTCGGGCCAACCACGAACCGTTTCTCAAACACTCTGCAATATCCTCCAGTTCCTGAGCAGTACTGCGATCACCCGTCAATGGCTCGGCGATGTTTCGCAGTAATTTCTGTAAGGTTAGAACGTGATTTGCCGGTTCTTCATTCGCATATGTGAGGGCCTCACATGCAATCAATAATTCACAAGCGATAACCCGCGAGAGGTGATAACAGGCCTGTAGAAGGTTTGCTGAAGCGGTCGCACCCATGCTGACGTGGTCTTCTTGACCAGCAGAGGTAGGTATGGAAAAAGCGGTCCGCGGCGCAGCGTGTCCATTCAATTCACCCAAACTTGCTGCCGCCACATATTGCACAATCATCATCCCCGATTCTAAACCAGAATTTGAAGCGAGGAATGGGGGTAAACCGCTGCGAGCCGGGTCGAGAATTTGATCGATTCTCCTTTCGCTAATACTAGCCAGTTCAAAGATTGCTAGAGACATAGCGTCGGCATTTAAGGCCAAAATCTCACCGTGGAAATTTCCTTGGCTGATAACCTCATGCGCACCTGGGTTTCTAGGGTCTGGGAAAATCAATGGGTTATCAGTTGCCGAATTAATTTCGATTTCCAAGGTCGATTTAAGAGAAGTTAAACTCTGTAATACCGCACCATGGACTTGAGGTATACAGCGGAAACTGTATGGATCCTGTACTCGTGTGGAATTCCCATGGGCCTTAACGATTGGAGAATTGGCAAGGATTGTGTGGATTCGTCGTGCAACAACCAATTGCCCGGGGTGAGGGCGAGATTCGTGTACTTTGTGATTCAGTGGCATTATGGAGCACGCTCTCGCTTCCATAGACGCACAGGCCACTAGATCTGCCATTACTAGTAGGTCGGCTAACATGCGTTCAGAAAATGATAGGAAAGCACACATCTGTGAAGTGCCATTTATCAAACTTAGTCCATCCTTAGCCCCAAGTTCGATAGCGATCAACCCCCTATCTAGCAGAGCAGTAGAAGAAGGTATTTTCTTTCCATTATCCCAAACCTCGCCCTCGCCGATCAATGCCAATGCCATATGCGATAGTGGTGCTAAATCACCTGACGCACCTAGACTACCAATTCGCGGCACCACCGGAGTGATGCCTTCATTGAGATAGATGACTATTTGTTCGAGGGTTTTTCTTTGGATTCCAGAGCAGCCCTTGGCCAATGAATTAGCTCTGATGACCATCATCGCTCTAGTCTGTTCCACCGACATAGGCTCACCGAGTGCACAGGCGTGTGAGCGAATTAAATTGATTTGTAATTGTACCATCTCATCGGAGGAAATACGAGTATTTGCCAAAGCACCAAAACCGGTATTGATACCGTAAACGGTTTCATCATCTGTGAGGATTCTCTCGATAACCGCCCGTGAATGTTCAATTCCCGCCCACGCGTTATTTGCAATCTCGACACTGGCTTTTGACCTAGCAACCATCAATACCTCCATCGTAGAGAGGGTTTTTCCATCTAATACAACCTTCATTTTATCACCGTTTATAACTGGTCGAGATGACTATCCTCGACGTGATTCGGCATGGTAATAACCAAGCGTTCATCGTGTTCCATCGCTCTACGAATCGCGAATTCCGCACCCGAATTACGAGCCCATGAGCGCCTTGCGATTCCATTATTCACATCCCACGAAAGCATCGACTGTAATCTTCTTTCGCTATCCTCGCTGCCATCAAGCAATAAGCCAAAGCCACCGTTGATGACCTCGCCCCAACCAACACCTCCGCCATTGTGTAAACTGACCCATGTTGCGCCTCGAAAAGCATCGCCTACAAAATTCTGTATTGCCATGTCGGCGGTGAACATCGAACCATCTTGAATATTGGCGGTTTCTCGATATGGCGAATCGGTTCCCGATACATCGTGATGGTCACGACCAAGAACAATCGGTCCTGAAATCAAACCTTCATTAATCGCCTGGTTAAACGCGCTTGCGATTTTTCTTCTGCCGATCTCATTAGCATAGAGTATTCTCGCCCTGCTACCGACTGTCATATTGTGGCTAGCAGCTTCCTCTATCCATCGCAGATTATCTTTGAGTTGCTGCTTGGTTTCATTTGGCGCGTCAATGAGCATCTCTTTGATAATATCAGCCGCTATTTCATCGGTTCTGAGCAAATCTTCATCGTTTCCAGAGCAGCAAACCCAGCGGAATGGACCGAAACCGAGATCGAAGCACATCGGGCCCATGATATCCTCTACATATGATGGATAGCGAAAACCAACCCCATCTGCAGCCATTACATCTGCTCCAGCCCTACTTGCTTCGAGTAAGAAGGCATTGCCGTAATCCCAGAAATATGTACCACCTGCTACTAGAGAGTTTACTGCACTGGCATGACGCCTCAAACTTACTTGGACCTCTTGCTTGAATCGGTCCGGGTCTTCGTTCATCATTTCATTTGCCCGTTCATAAGAATAACCCACCGGGTAATATCCCCCTTGCCAAGGATTGTGCAAGCTGGTTTGATCGCTCAGCAAATCGATTTCAATCCCTCTTTCGAGCAACCTTTCCAATAGATCGACGATATTGCCTACGTGACCAATCGATATTGCCCTTTTTTCAAGTTTTGCTGCCAACATCCTGTTTATTGCATCATCAACATCATGGGCGATTTCTGTAAGCCAGCCCTGTGAATGCCGCTTGTGGGCAGCATGAGTGTTTATCTCACTGACGATACAAGCAGCACCCGCTATTACTGCAGCCTTGGCTTGGGCTCCACTCATCCCGCCAAGTCCAGAGGTTACGAAACACACCCCTCCTAGATTATCACCAGCACCGAGATGACGTCGTGCTGCATTGAGCAATGTGATAGTCGTGCCATGTACTATTCCCTGTGGGCCGATATACATGTATGACCCCGCAGTCATTTGCCCGTATTGGCTGACACCGAGGGCATTAAAACGCTCATAATCCTCTTGAGATGAATAATTTGGAATCACCATGCCATTACTAATCACTACCCGTGGAGCCTCACGGTTAGAGGGGAATAGCCCGAGGGGATGGCCTGAATACATCACTAGGGTTTGCTCCTCATCCATCTGTGATAGATATTGCATAGTCAAACGATATTGGGCCCAATTCTGAAAAACTGCTCCATTGCCACCATAGGTGATCAACTGATGGGGGAATTGTGCGACCTCGGCATCGAGATTATTCTGAATCATCAGCATTATCGCCGCTGCTTGTTGCACCTTTGCTCTATAGGCGGTGATTGGGTGGGCCTTCATCTCTACCGCTGTAGGTCTGAATCTCATCATGAATATACGGCCATAATCGGCGAGTTCTTGGTTGAATTCAGGCGCCAAAACCTGGTGCATATCAGCAGGGAAATACCGCAGAGCATTAGCCACAGCCAATCTCTTTTCATCATCGTTTAGAATCTGCCTTCGCCTAGGAGCGTGATCAACCGAATCATCTCGCCCGGGGTGAGGGGGTAATTGCGCGGGAATCCCTTCGCCAAAGTCGAGGATAACCGGGCTTGCACCACTCGCCATAGCAATGGCTCGTGTAAGTAGGATATTGACCTTCCTCGCTGTATGCTTAGACCTGAATCGGCGTAGGGCTTTGCGGACGCCATAAGGTAAAGGCAATACCGACAATAATCATGACACTTGAGAACAAGACCATCCCTTGCGATAATCCAACCCCGCGATATTCTACCAGCCACCCGGCTAGGCTTGTGGAAATCGCTAATGCGGCTGAAAGAAGCAACATATCGGCGCTGAAAACCCGCCCTCTCATTTCATCCTCGACCCATTCCTGCTCAAGTATTGTAGAGAAGACCCAACTGGCTGCACTCCCGCTATGGGCTATAATTATCAAAGCAAAAGTCAGCCAGATGGAAATGTGTATTGTCAAACTCATCACGAGATACACCAAGCCAGAAGCAGTGACGAAATGACCGAGTAATTTCGGCCAACGCGTTCGGTCTCTAAACATGACTCTCGCCAGTAATGGACCCATCCCAGTACCTATTCCGCGGGCTAGATAGAAGAGGCCAATCCCCATGGCGAAATCATTTACGGAATACTCAGAAGCTACCAGTACCAAGAATACACCAGCAAGGCCTCCACCGGCGATATTCCATGCTGCCTTGGCAAATAAGATTCTCAGTAGACGCTTTTCAGCAAAGATTCTCCTCCATCCACTGACTATATTTGCGATACCGGTTCTTAACAATGGACCCTGCATTTCCGCACTGACTTTTTGTGGCATATCAATGAATAATAGCAATATTAGACCGATTGCAAAAGTGGCAGCATCGATGATAAATGCAGCGTCGGTTCCAGCGATTGATACAACGAATCCCCCTAAGGCTGAACCTAGTGCCAGCGAGGTAGACCATGAGGCTGAGCCAAGTGTATTAGCGGTTACCAATTCGTTTTCGGCAACGATATTTGGCAATGCAGCCATTTCAGCAGTCATGTAAATACCGTGGAAAAAGGTCATCAACCCGGTTAAGGCGATCATCCAGACCATATCTTCAGGCCCGTCTACTTTGAGGAAACTAAGTGCGATAAGCACCGATGAACCATTAGCAATAATCATCATCCACTTACGCGACCACCTATCAGCAAGCATACCAATGAATGGTTGGAATATGGCAAAGGCACCCATGCGGACTGTCAGAAGAATACCGATGAGGAACGCTGAACCAGTATGGGTGTTTATCAGTACAAAGAGTGCGATTAAGTTCACCCATTCACCGAGCATCGAGATAATGTTAGCAAACCAGAATCGACGAAAGTCGCGGTTGCATCGGACCAGTTCGAAATAACCTACTTCGCGCATGTCATTCCTCCTCTAATGAGGCACTACCAGGTGAGTCTAGAGAACAAATAATCCACTTCGAAGTAGGGGTATTGGATATTTCTGCAGTTGAGTTGAGGTGGATCAAGGAATTAGCCTCCGGGAAGTATGTGGCGATATTGCCGCGGGGGATATTATATGGCACCAATTGCCAATTATCCGCCACTCGCGTACTGCCCTCGAAATGCGAGGTGATATTCACTATAGTTCTCGCTTTCCAGCCCCTATCGCTCATATCTTGAGCGTTCATCAAGATAATACGGCGGTTACCGTGAACTCCGCGATAGCGGTCGTGTAGCCCATATATCGTAGTGTTATATTGGTCGTGTGAGCGTATTGTCATCATCACATAATGATTTTTTTGCAACCTTACATCTGGCAATGGATGAGAAATGAAATTCGCCTTACCGTTACCGGTGTTGAAGGCTCTCTCGTCGCGGGGAGGATTTGGTAAAAGAAATCCAGAAGGGACCCTTATTCGTTGATTATAATCTTCGAACCCTGTGATCGAATTTGCGATTAAATCGCGAATCGAATCATTGTCTTTGCTATGCTCCAACCAATCTACACAATGGTCTTCGGCCAATAACCGCATAGCTAACGTACAGACTATCCAAGATTCGCTGCGTAATAAATCACCAGCAGGTTGCAGGTTTCCACGCGAGGTATGAACAATACTCATCGAGTTTTCTACCGATACGAATTGCGTCTTACCGTTAGCAATATCGAGTTCGGTACGGCCAAGACAGGGTAGAATCAATGCCGATTTACCTGTTA
>CAUYXQ010000087.1:0-6225 GCA_963577015.1 Candidatus Thalassarchaeaceae archaeon | reverse complement strand
GCTCTACCAGATGGGCCGCGGGCGAAGACCTTCTCAGCTGCTGGGCTCCAGCGTTTACCGGCTTTATTGAGGGCAGCAAGCCCTTCACCACCGAGATAGTCATCGGCAAGTGCACGGAAGGTCTGTTCGTCACAGGTTGGGCAGCGAACATTCCAATCACCGTCACCATCGGCTTCGAAAACATCACCACATGCAGGGCACAATGCCCAAAGCACACCGTTTTCATCACCTTTTTTCATCGTGATTTTGACGATGGGTTCGGCTTGTGAAACCGTGGCGCGAATCAAATCACGGCGCCGTAAAGCATCACCGATGTGATGGAGATAACGGTCACAGATATCGGTGACATGGAATTGTACGAATTGATCATTGGGCAGGAAACCACGTTCGGGTTTATCGCAGATGGCAAGTAGGGTCGCTTCACCGTTCTTTTCATTGATTCTCGAGACCACAGCGATGACGGTATCACCAACTTCTGGACGGATAATACCGCCTTCTGTTCCAATTGAAACCACTCCCTCACTATCGTTTACTGTGCCAACTAATGTTGCGACTAGTCTGCCGTTTTCTTCTATTACTCCAGCACCGGGAGTCCTGTTTTCAGATGTGCCTAAATCGGCACCGGGGGTGATGATATCGGTAGTCATTTTTCTCACTCATAAGGGGGTCGCTGCCCTAGGGGCAGGGGAACGTGATGTTTGCAGGGCGGAGGTCCTCTCTTTTGAATCCATATCATGCGACGATACGCCAACAACGGAAGGGAGTAACCGCCACTCTGGATTTGTGATGCTGATATTTCGCTGGAAGCCTGAACTCTCCTTCGAGGATAATCTCGCCTTCTGGCAGGTGGTTTGCACCGGCACTATGCATGAGATGAATAATCGGTGCAACCCGTTGTGCCTCCGTGATGAATATCTTATCAGAACCTGGAATTTGTCGGCCCCATGGAGGATTCATTATCACCATATCGACTTCGGGTAATTCCACTTCTCCGACACGTCCTTCGATAGTTTCGCCCAATTTGCGACACAGTGCTGCCGCCTTTTCATCGCATTCGACAAAAATAACTTCCGCTCCTAGCAATCTCGCCCCGAATCCGAGGATACCATTACCGGCTCCGAGATCGAGGATACGTTTTCCCTCAAGCCCGTCGATGGCATCGATTTGTGCTAACCAACGCGCAGCGATGTCTCCTTCGGTTTGATATTGCTCCAAAGAGACCTCAAGACAAGGATGTGCTACCAATTTTGATAATTCGATGGCGAGATGCTTGAGGCGCAGACTATCACCATCGAGGCTGTTGTCCATCCTGCTGATGTTGCATACGCTGTTGCTGAGCTAATTCCGCCTCTCTGCGCATCTGCTCAATTTGAGCAAGGGTTTGATCATTCATCTGTTGTTGGTGAACCGTATGGCTACTCATCTGTATTTGCTGAGCCTCATTGCGCAGGAGCATCAACACCTGCTCATCGGGTTGTTGAGAACCACAAAAGCGACAAAATCTGGTACCTTGTGCCAAACGTTGTCCACAGCCAATGCAGAATGTCATCTATTCACCCCAGAAAGAACTCCCACTTAAAGCGCAACCATCTGCAAGAATATAGGCCAGGTCTCAAGTCCAGTAGCAACCGCACGTTCACTGATATCGGCAAAGCGTTCATCCTCCATCATGTCATTGGGTTCAATCTCTTCTTCAAGCATAATGGTAACCAATTCTCTAAACTCTATTTCCAATGGTGATTTAGGTGCTTCTTCAATCACCGGTATCTTGGCAGCGATCTCTTCTTCACTAGGCAAGGGTGTGTGCCTCGTTTCAACATCTTCACGGCTTTGACCGGGCAATGGAATCATCGCATTATCCTCTTCTAGCGCATCTGGAATCATTTCGGCGATAAAGGAATCCTCCATGGACATCTCTGCGTCCGGCTCAGTAATTTCGCCCTGAGTTACTGCTTTTGGTGCCTCGACGATTTTCGGCTTTGGTTTCTTTAGTTGACCAACACCGAGAACCTCCGCCTGTTGGCGAGCCAATTCAGCAGCTTGACGTCTCGGCAGGCTAACAAAGGCTTTGCCAGAGACACTTTCGATGGGGAATGGTAAGTGATATTTGTCGATTGGCGTAAGGTCTGGATGGTGAAAACATACGATATTGTGTTTTTCAAAAGTTCTCTGATTTGGGATGCCTAATGATATTGGGCTAGGAACGATTTCGATAGTAGTTCTTCTCCAACCTTCGGTGGAGACCATACCCTGCATCCACAAACCGAGATCTGTATTTGCTACATCTAGGAATTGGAATGAGGCTTCTTTTGAATTTAAGCCCTGTGTATCGATAAGATATGCCTCGTCTCTAGGTCGGTGAAAAATACCGATAACCGGTTGCCCGTGGTCGATGAAATCACCATGTAATTCGAGTAATTTCCTTTCTTTTCTCTTACAGATAATCATGATTTGCATGCGTGAAAGTTCGTCGTCCCAAATCTCTCCCCAACGTTCTTCAGCCTCGTCATAGAGTTGTTTGAAGGTCATCCCCGGGATGAGTGCAGTGACGCCCATAGATGTCCGACCACCGGTGCTGCATATTCAACATTCGCTGATATGTCCATTTGCTACGAGATGCTCTGCCAGTAGAATCAAGCCGCCAGCAGCGCCGCGAATCGTATTGTGACACAGAGCGGAAAATGAGACTTCCATAGGGCTAAGCATACGAATATCGCCGACGATTACCGCCATCGCACTGCCAAGGCCGGCGCCACCGGCGAAGAGGTGATCATCCCTATTTGGTACACCTTCGATTATTTTCACCACCTCATCGGGTGAGGAGGGTAGTTCAAGAGTTGTCACTCGCATAATCTGTTTGATTTCCTCAAGGGTCGAAGGAAGGTTGAATTTGGCTTTGACATGAACTAGATGTCCATCCTGTTCGAAGACCCGATTACAGATTGCTTTAACGTTCAAGTCGGGACGGTGAAGTAGATGTTTTAGTTCGGCGATTACCTTTTCCTCCTCGCCAACGATGAAGGGATCTAGGTTTTCCGCTGTTAGCGAAGTATCGTATAATAATCGCCAGCCGGCCCCTGAAAGTGCTTGCTCAGCGATGATTTCTACGTTGGATAAGCCCAGACCTCTCTCGATACCCACCAATGGAAGAACTACGGGGACCACCGTGCAATTGGTTGCACAAGCATGACCTGAATAACCCGTCAATTCACCCCTTTCCAATTCTGGAATAACCATTGGAATACCATTGAGCATGCGAAAAGAACTAGCATTTGACAAAACATGTATGCCCTTTTCGACCAGTGTTCTTTCTAGGTTTTCAGCGATTTCTGCAGGTAGGGCGCTAAAGGCGATATCGACCTCTGGTAATTGTGAAATCGAACAGACCGTCAAATCGTATTCGGGGCGAGAGTTTTCAAGACGCCATTCGAGTTGTGAGAGGTGTTTACCGACGGTATTTTCACTACCGACAACCGCCGATAATTCAAAAGTTGGATGAGAACACAACCTCTGCTGAAGTCTCTGTGAGACCAGACCGGAAGCACCGAGAATAGCGCACTTAAGAGTCACCGTTCATCTCCTCGATGGGAACGGGGAAGATGCGCCTTATGATGAGTTTCCTAGCGATTGAAGTACCATCTTTGACACTGCCGAGTTTGGCAAAGCCCTTGCGCGGCTGGTACGAAATGGGTACCTGACCTATCGTGAGTTTTCTTCGCACAGCCGAGGTGTACATCTCGGCTTCGATTTCAAAACGCATGCTATTGAGTTGTAATCGGTCGATGGCCTTGCGGGTAAAAGCCCAGTATCCAGTGCATAAATCGTTAATTCTAACTCCATATAGGGAGACTGCAAACCAAGTTAGCAAATGATTGCCAATCCAATTCATCTTGGTCATGGCACCATCGGCGATTTCACCATTGAGTCTATCACCTATCACCAAATCGTGTTTTTGTAATGACTTTAGTAGAATTGGTATTTCTGTTGGGTCATAGGTGCCGTCAACATCTAACATCACCAGTGCATCATAATCTCCGGCTTGGAATTCCTTGAATCCTTGGCGCATCCCTGCACCCTTACCCTTACTGCTTTGGCTGATAACCTCGCAGCCGAGATTCATGGCAATCTCCTGAGTTCCGTCAGTGCTGCCGCCGTCGATAATCACAATTTTCGTCTCATATCCTGCCTTTGCCAATACGTCAATGGGAACGGCGCTGACCACTTGAGCGACTGCATCAGCCTCGTCAAGTGCCGGTAGCATCACGAATAGACGTCGCACATTATCACCTCCACTTCTGATATATCAAAGAACACGCTGGTCATCCCTCTATTGGCCGCAATTCAATCCAGTGCAAACGTGCAGCAGATGTATCGAATATTCTATCTGAGCGCCCGGATAACCCTAGTGGATTTACCCAATCCCCCGAGTTTACATCGACATTGATCTCAATCTTGATTTCATGCGATAGCGATTTTTCTAGGCAGATTTGATTCCAGCCCCTATTATTGCTCACACTCTCAATCCCTGAACTGAGTTTTACATTATTTTCACCAATCGATTCGTATACTAGACAGATATTGACCTGCCTCTCGATCATAGAGGCAGGTGTTGTGATTATCATTTCAAGTTGCCCTGAGTGTAAATGTAGTCGCATGTCTCCCAAGGAAAATGGGTCTTGGAATCTGTGTTCCGACCACTGGTCGGTACGCTTTTCACAATCACAATCGCTGTTGTCGATAGCGATGAATTCAGATTCAGATGCCGGAGCTAGCGTTGCGCGCAAGCGCCATAATCGTGCACCATCTTCGTCCAAAAGAATCTGCCACCACGGTGAGGCTGCCAAGATCCAGCCGATGGTACCCAGAGGCGATGAAATCGCATGCGTAATGCCCTTTTCTCGTAGTGTTTCGATATCATCACTGAGAATTGCACTTGTGATTTGCGGATGGATTTCAGCGCTGATTTTCAATAAACCCAGAGTTGGAACTGCGGTAACTTTGACCCCATCTTCCGAATGCCAAACATGACCCCAATGAGCGTTTTCATTGTAGATTATCGAGCCATCAGGTAATTCAGCCAATGCTTTTTGGATTTCTATGTCGCCATCTGAAAGTGCATATAATTCCTCATGTGATTCAAGCATGACGAGAACGGTTTGGGCGCTAATGACCTGAATCAAGGCGATAGCGGCGATTAAGATGCTTATTTTTCGTGAGCAATGTGGATCTGCGCCAATCATCAGTAATGATTTGGTCTCTTGACCCTGAACTCTCATCGAAGTACTTTCTGACCACCACAACCCAACCAGGACTGCCAAGGGAATATGGAAGGCGTGTAATCCCATCGAGTATAGTGAGAGGGAGAGCAAACTGGCGATTGGAATCTGTTCCAAACCCTCGGTCAGGTGAACAAAGGTTAGTAACCAGTTCAGACCTAACCACAGAGTGATGATTTTTGCTTCGATATTGTCGCGTAACTTCCATGCTGCAATCAATCCAAAGATCAATAGAAAACCACTGTAGACCAATAATGGCCTTCCTCCTTGCCAACCATATTCCGCCAATACCGCTACATCGAAAAGACGTGGTGCAAACCAGCCCATGGCGAAGGCGAGGGCGATGGTTATGATGCTAGCGGAGACGATGATCAATCTCTGCCATCCTTCGTCGGCTTCGATATTTCTACCAATCGCTATGTGTGCGACCATCAATGTCGAGAGATAGATCGCACCGGTTGGATGAATCAAGGCAACCGAAATCGTCGCTGCGACAAAACCGAAGGTATGATGGCGACCTCTGGTCGCACTTGGTCGTAGTAATATCAGCAAGCCGACGACCAAGCCCAAGAGGCTGGCGATGGTCGGCCAACCCGAATCGTGAACCTTGGCGAATATACCCGCTCCCAAACCCATTGCTAACAATAATTGGGGCCCACAACCGTGCCGATCGCCAGCACCTGCTAGTCCGAGCAATAAGAATAAAAACGCGGTTTGGCCAACTTGCATAACGCTGCTTGCAGCATCGATTGCTAGAGTGGTGGCAAGCCAAGCACTCAACGATGGCAGTGCAGGGGGATAGGTCCAATACCCCTGAGAGGGTGATGGCAATTCCAACGAACCTCTGCTGACAAGAGAATCGGTCAATACCGAGAAACCAACCCAATCGACACCCATTGGTCTTTCAAATAGAATAAGGGGTAATAATGCGATTATCGCTGCACCTACT